>CACYZS010000009.1 GCA_902778985.1 uncultured Ruminococcus sp. | reverse complement strand
CGAAATGGCGCTTGACGACGGGAACGGGAAGAACTGGTGTTTCTGGATCCCGGAACTGCGGCGCAAGTTCAGTTCGCCCGAAGTGCTTTCGCTCGGCGATAAGTGGTACGAGGCGCCCTGCCTCCCCCCCAACCGTTTCGGCGAAGGTCTTGCGCGCGTGGGGCGCGAGACCGACGCGTTCCTGCTGTCGCTCGGCTATCGGCACGACCGGGAGAACCGGTGCTATATCGCCGAACACCCGACCGACGAGCGGGTCGCGCTGTTCGCGCACCTCGGCTTCGGGATGTCCTTCGTTTCGTCGCTGCTCGACATTCCGTACCCCCTGCTCGCCCCGCGGATCGAGCACGGCTATACCGGAATGGACGTGATCGAATTCAAGGAGCACGACGGGATCGTGATCCCGAAACTGCTCGAGCTGTCCTGCGACGCGCATCTGTACGCCGCGGACCTTCCCACCGACTACAACAGGCGGATCCGTTTCTGATCCCGCGTTCTATATAAGAGGAAAAACGCAAAATGGCTGACACGAAAAGAGATTATTACGAGGTACTGGGCGTAGACAAGGGCGCGGACGACGCCGCGATCAAGAGCGCGTACCGCAAACTGGCGAAACAGTACCACCCCGACCTTCACCCCGGCGACAAAGAGGCGGAAGCGAAGTTCAAGGAAGTGAACGAAGCGTACACGATCCTCTCGGACGCCGAGAAGCGCGCCGCCTACGACCGCTACGGTCACGCCGCGTTCGATCCCTCGATGGGCGGGGGCGGCGGCGGAGGCGGAACCGGCTTCGGCGGCTTCGGCGGGTTCGATATGGGCGACATCTTCTCGTCGTTCTTCGGGGGCGGCGGCGCGAGCCGTCGGACCGCCCGCATGGACGGGGAGGACGTGGCGCTCCGGGTCTATCTGTCGTTTGACGAGGCGTTTGCCGGCGTGAAACGCGACGTGAAGTTCGACCGGATCGAAAAGTGCGCCGACTGCGGCGGAACGGGCGCCGAAAAGGGCAGCAAGATCGAGACCTGCTCGGTCTGTAAAGGGCGCGGCACCGTGATCACGCAGCGCCAGACCCTGCTCGGCATGATGCAGTCCGAACAGACCTGTCAGGCGTGCCGCGGCACCGGCAAAACCATCAAGAATCCGTGCAAGAACTGCCGCGGGAGCGGATACGTGAAACTGACCAAGACGCTCGAGGTCTCGATCCCCGCCGGGATCGACGACGGACAGCGCATCGTTCTGCGCGGGCAGGGCAACGCCGGCCGCAACGGCGGCGCCCCGGGCGACCTTCTGATCGAGGTGCGCGTCCGTCCGCACGAACTGTTCGAGCGGAGAGGGAGCAACCTGTACTGCGAGGTGCCGATCACCTTTACCGACGCGGCGCTCGGCGCGGAGATCGAAGTGCCGACCATGACCGGCAAGACCAGGTTCACGATCCCCGAGGGAACGCAGTCGGGCACCGAGTTCACGGTCAAGGGACAGGGAATGCCGTCGGTCTCGTCGAAGCGGAAGGGCGACCTGATCTTCGCCGTCACGGTCGAGGTGCCGAAGGGGCTGTCGTCCGGGCAGAAGAAGATCCTTCAGGAGTTCGCGAAGTCGTGCGGAGACGGGAACAACGCGAAACGGTCGTCGTTTCTGAAGAGATTTTTGAAGAAATAAAGGACGCGGGCGCCCCGTCGGGGGCGCCCGCTCGATATACGGCGCGGTGCGCCGTTCGATATAATTGCCGCGGCGGTCGCCGAGGCAAGTTCGATATTTTTCGCGTTCCGCGAAAATCGATATGCGGCGCTCGGGAAAGCGAGCGCCGCGAGAAAGAGACCGAAGGAAGGGCGTTTGCGAACGCCGTGAATTGCCGCGACGCGGCGTGAATTGACGGCGACGCGAACGCTCGCCGTCATGAATTGCAAACTGCGTTTGCGTGAATTGAAGCCCGCGCCGTTCGGCGCGGGCTTCGTGATAATAAACCAATCATCGTCAATCATCCGATTCTTTTGAAAGCGAACAAAAGCCCTTTCTTCCACAATGAGGACATTTGAAAACGCGGTAGCCATTCATATGAAAGGAAAACGCCTGCCACCATTTTGGATAAAAAGATTTGTTGCATTTGGGGCAGACGTATTTCTTGGATGCGATATACTTTCCGGCGGCAAAACACACGATTGCGGCAAAGACAACGATCGGAACGGCAATCGTCCACCACGGAACGTCATAATGCCGATCGAACCAATTGACTCTGCAGGCGGTCAAAGACAAGGCAAGAACCGTTATCAGAAGAACGAAAGCAATTCTTTTCATCGTTTCACCTCGCGTTTGTGTCGTAATATCCAAGCCAAAGCCCGGCAATTTTTCCGCCGTGGAAAACGTACGTGATTTTAAGACCAAGTTTTGAATACTTGATATAACAGTATAATTTGTTTGCAATCCGATCGTCTGCAACGATTTTGTCAACCGAAACAAAATCGCCAAGGGGAGCCAACGTATCTTTCCGAACAACACGGAAAACGTCTTTCGGCATATATTCTATCAAGCGAGGAGCCAGATGCTCGTAGAGCGTGTCGGTGTCTCCGCTTAAAACGGCGTCTGTACAGATTCGCACGATTGCTTTTTCTTTTGCGTTCATAGCGGAAGAACGCCGCCAATTATCGGCGAAAATATCTGTTCCCGATTCAAGCGCAGACAAAGCGTCGTTCAAAAGAGCGATTTCACGAAGGCGAGAATCAATAGACGCAACTATTTCTGCGCGTTTAGAAAGGACGGCGTCTTTCAAATCCGTTCCTTTTGCTTGAAACGCTGCAATCGTCCTCACAGACAAACCTAACGCGCGAAGGACAAGAACGGATTTTATATGAGATATTTGCCCTTCGGTATAATGCCGGCGAGAGGACAATCCGACCGAGGTGCTTTGAACGATCCCTTTTTCCTCATAAAAGCGAAGAGTCCTTGACGTAGTGCCAAGCATCTTGCACACCTCTGCGATATCATATACTTGCTTTTGACACATCTCCTCGCCTCCTCTATACTATATCATATCACTTGACGTAGCGTCAATGTCAAGAGAAAAAAGAAAAAAACCGGACGCTCGCGACCGGGGCAAGCGCTCCGCGTGTTGATAGAACAAAAGCAAAGCGACCGCTCGAAGTCGCGGCTATAGAACCGCAAAACGGCGTCGCAACGCCGTTTTGCTTTATTATTTCCTTAATGAAGTTCTTTGCCGCGCTTTCCTCACCGCGCCCGCGCAGAAAAAGCGCGGGCGACGCCCTCAAGAAAGCGCGCGTTCTCCCTATTTCTTCTTACACCCGTTTGAATAGGGGCAGGAGCCGCAACCGCAGGAGCAGGAGCCGCCTTTTTTGCGGGCGCGAAGGGCGAAGAAGAGGGCGGCAGCGGCGGCAAGGACGACCACGGCGGCGACGATCACGGTTGGCAAATTGCTTTGTAACCACGCCATTTTTTACAACACCCCCCCGAAGAGCAGGACGATCAGGCGGACGAGCGCGGCGACGATCCAGGCGACGGCGCACTGGAGCAGGACGACGCGGGCAGCCCAACGCACGCCGAGTTCCCGGCGGATGGCGCCGATCGCGGCGACGCAGGGCGTATAGAGCAGGCAAAAGACCAGGAAGGGAAGCGCCGCGAGCGGCGAGAGGATGGTTGTGACCGAGGCGGCGCCGAGCAGAACGGTAAAGGTAGAGACCACGCTCTCCTTGGCGATAAACCCGGTGATCAGCGCGACCGACGCCTGCCACGACCCGAACCCGAGCGGCTTGAAGACCGGCGCGATAAACCCGGCGATCCGCGCGAGGATACTGTCGGCGTTCGCGCCCTCCGCCGCGAGATAGTTCAGCCGCAGATCATAACTTTGCAGGAACCAGATCGCCAGGGTTGCCAAAAAGATCACCGTGAACGCGCGGCGCAGGAAGTCGCTTGCCTTTTCCCACAGGAGAAGACCGACGTTTTTCAGCCCCGGCAGACGGTAGTTCGGCAACTCCATCACAAACGGGACCGCTTCGCCGCGGAACAGCACTCGCCGGAACAGAAGCGCCATCAGCACGCCCACGAGGATGCCGCCGAAATACAGCCCCGCCATCACCAGCGCCGCCCAGCGCCCGAAGAACGCGGCGGAAAAGAACGCGTAGATCGGCAACTTCGCCGAACAACTCATATACGGCGTCAGGAGCACGGTCATCTTCCGGTCGCGCTCCGAGGGAAGCGTCCGGCTCGCCATCACGCCCGGCACCGTGCAACCGAACCCGATCAGCATCGGCACGATGCTCCGCCCCGACAGCCCGATCTTCCGGAACAACTTGTCGGCAACGAACGCCACGCGCGCCATATACCCCGTGTCTTCAAGCAGCGACAGGAAGAAGAACAGGGTCACGATGGTCGGCAAAAACGAGAGCACCGAACCAACGCCCGCAAAGATCCCGTCCACCACAAGCGATTGTAAAGCAAGGTTTACGTTTGCCGAGGCGAGCCAGCCTGCCACCAGGGAACCGAGCGCGTCGATCCCGAGCGAGAGCGCGTCCGAGAGCAGTTTCCCGATCACGTTGAAGGTCAGGAAGAAGACCAGCCCCATGATCAGAACGAAGAGCGGGAACGCGGTGAAGCGGCCGGTCAGTATCCGGTCGATCTTCTCGCTGCGGCGGCGTTCGGGGCTCTCTTTGGTCCGCACGACGGTCTCGCGGCAGACGCGGCGGATAAAGGCGAAGCGCATATCGGCGATGGCGGCGGCGCGGTCGAGCCCGCGTTCGCTCTCCATCTGCTTCACCATATGTTCGAGCAGTTCCTGTTCGTTCTTGTCGAGCGCGAGCGATTTCAGGATCTCCTTGTCGCCTTCCGCCAGTTTCGCGGCGGCGAAGCGGACGGGGATCCCCGCCGCGCGGGCGTGATCCTCGGTCAGGTGCATGATCCCGTGCAGGCAGCGGTGGACCGGCGCGCCCTCGCCTTCGGGATCGCAGAAGTCCTGCCGTCCCGGGCGCTCCTGGTACTTGGCGATATGGACGGCGTGGTCGATCAACTCCCGGATGCCCTCGCCCTTGGCGGCGGAGATGGGCACGACCGGGATCCCGAGCATCTCTTCCATGCGGTTGACGTCGATCGAACCGCCGCCCGCGCGCACTTCGTCCATCATATTGAGGGCGAGCACGGTCGGGACCTCGAGTTCGAGCAGTTGCATGGTCAGGTACAGGTTTCGCTCGATATTGGTCGCGTCGACGATGTTGATGATGCAGTGCGGTTTCTCGTTCAGGATGTGCGCCCGCGTCACCAGTTCTTCCGAGGAGTAGGGGGAGAGGGAATAGATGCCGGGCAGGTCGGTCACGAGGGTCCCCTTGTACCCGCGGATCGGTCCATCCTTTTTATCCACCGTCACCCCGGGGAAGTTCCCGACGTGCTGGTTGGAGCCGGTCAACTGGTTGAAGAGGGTGGTCTTCCCGCAGTTCTGGTTGCCCGCGAGCGCGAAGGTCAGGGTGGTCCCGGCGGGCAGAGGATTCTCGTCGGCTTTGACGTGATAGTTCTTCCCGCCCTCACCGAGCCCGGGGTGCGCGGCGCTCTTCCGGGGGGGTTCTTCCTCTTCCGGGGCGGGAACGTCGGTTTGCTCCGTGATCTTGATCTTCGCCGCGTCGTCAAGCCGCAGCGTCAACTCGTAACTGTGGATCCGGATCTCGACGGGATCCCCGAGCGGCGCGTGCTTGACCATGGTCACGGCGACGCCCGGGACGATGCCCATGTCCAGCAGGTGCTGGCGGAGCGCGCCCGTGCCGCCCACCTCGACGACCGACGCCGAGCGACCGATCGGCAGTTCTTTTAACGTCATTTTTTCGTGTGCCGTACCCTGCCGGATCCCCGGCGGGACGGCGTCCCCCTCTGTGCTACGTCTATTATACTTTCCCCGCCGCGTTTTGTCAATCGGCGGCGGCGAATTTCGACGGGTCGGAACGTCGTTTGGGAAAACTGCGAAAAAGGTTTGACAATCTTGCGTTTCCGTTGTATAATGTAAAGTAAGATAGTGTATCTATATGCGGAGCGGACCGTTCGATCATCTCTTCAATTTCTGAAAAGGAGAGCAAGCCATGTTCAGAAGCAAAGAAGCCCTGCAAGCCAAAACCGGACTCGGATTCCGGGCGGCGGAAGAGCGCGCCCACGTCCATTTTCTCGGCGGGCAGCCCGACGCCGAACTGACCGCCGCACTTTCCCCGAAGGAACTCGACGCCCTGCTTGACGAGATCCTCGCCATCAAGGGCGACGACCGGGAGACCTGGCGCGCCGGGATCGAGTACGCCGACGCCTGCATCAAGCGGAAGATCCGCGTGATCGACCGGAACCTCGACGCGCTTGCCGAGACCGGCTCCGCCGACAGCCCCGCGCTTCGCGAGGCGCTCGCGCTGTTGCGCGCGCAGGAAGGGCGCTTCTCCGATCGGCTGACCGCCGCGTCGGGCGCGGGCGTTCCGACCGAGGAACTCCGCCGTCTTTCGGGCACGCTCTCCCGGTACGTCGACACCCTGCTTTCCCTGATGGCGGAAGCGGGAGAAGGCGACCGCGAAGCCGAGCGCAAGAACCGCGAAAAGAAGACGCGCGAACTCGACGCGACCTACGCGCTGGCGGGCATCGACGCCCCCGGCGTATATAAAGAGGCGATCGAGGCGTACGAGAAGAACAACGCCGACGAGGCGCTGCGCCTCTTCCGCATGATCCCCGACTACCGCCGCGCCGGACTGTACATCGCCGAACTTTGCCGGTTCCACGTCGTTTCGACCGACGATCCCAAGATCGACGTCCTCTGGTTCCGCTGCCGGCCGTATCTGGTCCGGAACGGGATCGTGTATCCCGAACGCGCGAAACTGTTCGACACCGGCGCCCCGATGTCCTTCGATACCCGCGGCGCGCACGTGATCGGCGCCTACGGCGACCGGCTCTACTATATCCCGGGCGGGGACGGATGCGGGATCGCGTTCTTCTCGACCGACAAAGAGGGGCGGCGCGACATGGGCGCGTACTCGGTCTACGGCAGCATCGCCGCGAAGGGGATCCGGTTCCTCTCCGACGACCGCCGCACGATCCTGTTCACCGCCGACTACGATCCCAAGAAGGACAAACGGGACAAGAAAGCCTTCTGCCGCGCTCACGGCGTCGCCTACCGGAAGTTCCGCGCCAAGAAGGGCGTCGACTTCACCGAGTGGCGCGACCTGTTCCGCTTCGATCTCGACACCGGCAAACTCACGCTGCTCGCCGAGGGCGTGACCGACGTGGCGGAGGTCGCGGACGGCGTGGTGTACTACTACGCGCTGAAACAGATTTTGAACAAGAAGAGGAAAAAGATCGTCGAACTCTGCGAAGAGAAGGCGCTCTGCTCGCTCGACCTCACGACCGGCAAGATCCGCGAGGAACTCTCGGGCAACGGCAGGATCGTGGCGATCACCCCCGACCGCAAGATCGTTTTCACCCGGATCGACCACCACAGCATCCGCAACAAGACGGTCTACGTCAAGGATGGGTTTGCCGACGGCGGCGAAAAGGTGCTCGCCCGCAACGTCTACGACGTGTTCGATCTGGTCAACGGACGGCTCTTCTACCTCGTCGGTAACGACGGGCTCCGCTCGCTCTGCTCGGTGCGGCTCGACGGATCGTCGCTCCGTGAGGAGATCAAGTACACCCGCGACGTCGTGGCGCGCGATCACGACTGGATCTACCTCACCGCCGGCAAGGATCAGGTCTCGCTCTTCCGCCTCTCGGTCTCCGACAGCGGCGACGGCGCGAGCCGCGTGGCGCTCGGGATCAACCCCGAATTCACGCGCGAAGAGAAACTGACCGTTTCGGGCGACTACGTCTTCTTCAAGAACAACGCGGACGTTCTCTGCCGCGTCAAGACCGACGGCACCTGCTACGAGGAACTGGTCGTCGGCATCGCGAAACTCGTCACCGTCACCCCCGAAAAGATCCTCTACCTCGCGGTGGACGGCAAGGACGCGGACGGCGCTCCGGTCTACTCGCTCTACGGCATGGAGCCCGACGGATCCAAGCGCGAAAAACTGATCTTCTGTCTCTGCGACATCGTCAAGGTCAACGACTGGCAGTGCCTGTACGTCCGGGACGAAAAACTCGCGTCGAAGAAGGATATTTACGCCGGCGTCACCGATCCCAAACTGCGGAAGCGGATCGACAAGAACTACAAGAAGTTCAAAAAGAAAAAGAAACTGCCCTCGTCGGTCATCGACACGGTGCGTCTCTTCGATCTGCGCACCAAGACCGCTTCGACCGTCGCGTTCCTCGAGCCCTATCCCACCAAATACGCGCTCAAACGCGAGCGGAAAGAACTGCTCAAAAAGAAATAAACCCGATAAAGTTACCGCCCGCCGGATCCCGGCGGGCGGCGTTTTTGCAAAAAGAGCGGCGGGCAAACGGCCCGCCGCTCCTCTGTTTGTTTGTGTCAGGCGCCCATCGCGTCGAGCACGGCTTTGACCGTGATCGCGGCGGCTTCCTCCGCCGTGTCGGTCGAGAGGGAACACCCGGCGGCGCGGGCGTGACCGCCCCCGCCGAGCGTCGCGGCGACCTTCGCGACGTCAAGCCCCGTGCTGCGGAGCGAGACTTTGTATTTCCCGTCCGGGCTCTCCTTGACCGTCATGGCGATCTCCACGCCCTCGAGCGAGCGCACTACGTCGATCGCGGTTTCAAAATGCTCGTCCAGAAGCCCGAGTTGATCGCGGATCGCGTCGGTTACGAGTACCCAGGCGATCTTTCCGTCCGGGGTGGACAGAACGTGCGAGGCGACGTACCCTTCCGCGCGGAGGCATTCCGCCGACTTCACGTCGAAGAGCAGGCGGTTGATCTCGGGCGCGTCGGCGCCGAGTTCGATCAGAGAGGCGGCGATCCGGTGGGTGCGCGGGGTGACGTTTGAATACTTGAAGCACCCCGAATCCGAACTGATCGAGGCGAAGACGGCGTTGACGGCGGCGGGCGGGATCGCGGGCAGGACGCCGCGATTCACCAGTTCGAGCGCGAGGTCGTAGACGATCTCCCCGACCGCGGCGGCGTCGGCGCGGAGGTAGCGCGGCGCGAACGCCACGCCTCGCTCGTGGTGGTCGATCATGAACGACGGCGCGAGCGCGCCGGAAAAGACAGACTGCAGAGAGCCGAGTTGTTGGGGAGAGGCGACGTCGACCGCGATCACGGTGGCGTCCGCGGGATACTCTTTGACGGGCGCGAACCACCCGCCCTCCGTCAGAAACGCGAGGCGGCGGGGGATCGGATCGGGAGAAACGACGATCGGGCTCCGCCCCATCGCGTCAAAGAGCGACGCGAGCGCGGCGCAGGAACCCACCGTGTCCCCGTCGGGACGCGTGTGCGTCAGAAGGATCGGGCGTTCGGCGGCGATCACCCGGTCGACCAGTTCGGAAAAAGACAGTTCGCTCATTGTTCGGTCTCCTCGTTTTGCTCCCGGTTGGCTTCACGTTCGGCGCGCTCGGCGCCGATCTGTTGCAGCAGTTCGGATATCCGCGCCCCGTGCTCGATCGAGCCGTCGGGGACGAAGACGAGTTCGGGCGTGATCCGGAGGTTCAGCGCCAAGGCGAGATGACGGCGGAACAGCCCCGCCGCGCCGGAGAGGGCGCGCTTGGCTTCGCCTTGGTCTCCCATGCAGGAGAAATACACCTTCGCGATCTTGAGGTCCTTGGTCACGTCGGCGCGGGTGACGGAAACCATGTTGGAGACGATCCGGGGATCCCGGACGTCCCGGAGCGCGATCGCCATCTCCTGCGCGACCGCGTCGTTGATCCTGCCCTGCCTGTATTTTGCCATGATTCTTTCTATATCCTTTTCTTTTTATTCCTGTTGAATGGCTTCGACTTCAACGCCGTCGGGAAGTCCGCCCGCCCGGATCGCCGCCCGGCGGAACCGCTCTGGCGCGTCGCTGACAAGGACGCGAAGCGTGCCGTCGCCCCGCCCGAATTCTGCGGGCACCGCCCCTGCCGCCGCTTCCCCGCAATCGTAGAGCGGGATCCCCGGAAACAGGGAGGCGATCGCCCCCGCAAGCAGGCGGAAGTGCGTGCAGCCGAGCAAAACCGCGTCGGGAAAGAAGGTCTGCCCCGGCGAGAGCGTCCGCCCGAGAAGCGAGAGGACGGCGGGATCGTTTGGCGAAAAATATCCGTTCTCGATCAGCGGAACGAAGAGCGGACAGCCGAGCGAGAGGGCGACGGCGCCCGGGGTTCGCGCCAAAAGTTCTGTTTCAAAGGCGCGCGCGTTCGCCGTCGCCTCGGTCGAGAGGATCAGGACGCGGCGCCGTCCGTCCCGGGCAAGCAGATCGACCGCCGGTCGGATCACACCCGACGCGGGGCAGCGCGCGGCGGTCGTTATCTCGTCGAGCGCGAGCGCGGAGACCGTGCCGCAGGCGACCGCCAGATAGTCCGCGCCGAGGGCGGCGAAGCGTTCCCCCGCCTCGCGGGCGAAGCGTCGGATCAGGGCGGGCGAGCGTCCCCCGTAGGGAAGCCGTGCGGTGTCGGCGTAGTAGAGAAGGTCGGCGCGAGGGAACGCGGCGCGGAGCGCCGAGAGCACCGAAAGCCCGCCGATCCCGCTGTCGAACACGCCGATCAAATCGGATCTCCCGTCGCGAAGGCGACGAAACGGCGCACCAATGCGGGAAACGGGACGCCCATGGCGGCGGCAAGCCGCGGGAACATGCTCTTTTCGGTCAGGCCGGGCAGCGCGTTCACCTCGTTTAAGATCGGCTTGCCGTCCGAGACGAAGAAATCGACCCGTGCAAAATGGCGGCAGCCGAGCGCCCGGAACGCGGAGAGCGCCAGTTCGCGCAAACGCTCCGAGAGGGCGCGGGGAAGGTCGGCGGGGATCGCGACGGTTGCCCCGACGCCGTATTTGGTATCGTAGTCGTAGAAGCCCGCGTCGAAAAAGAGTTCGCCGGGCGGGGAGGCGATCGGGACGCCGTTCTCGTTTTCGAGCACCCCGACCTCGATCTCGCGTCCGTGGATCAGGGGTTCAAAGAGGAGCAGACGGTCGGTCTTTTGCGCCGTTTCGATCAGAGCGATCAGTTCCGCCCGGTTCCGGGCGCAGCCCGCCCCGATCGAACTGCCCGAGCGCGCCGGCTTGACGAAAACCGGGTAGCCGAGCGTCCCCTCGACGCGTCCGATCGCGTCGGACGGATCTTCGACGGTCTCCGCGAACCCGCCCGCGACCGGGATCCCGGCGGCGGATAAAACGGTCTTGCAGAGCGCCTTGTTCATCGTGACGGCGCAGGCTTCGACGCCCGATCCCGCGTACGGGATCGAAAGGCAGCCGAGAAAACCCTGTAGCCGACCGTCCTCGGTCGAGCCGCCGTGCACGGCGGGAAAGACGCCCGAAAGGGGAAAGAACCCCCTCGGTTCGCGGGTCAAAACGCCGCCCTGCACCAAGTTGGCAGGGGAGAACAGCGAAGGATCGTCTTTGAAAGAGCCGTCTCCGATCGCCCCGGCGTCGCCCCCGTACAGCCACGGTCTCCCGTCGCGGTCGAGGTAGATCGCGAGGCGGGGGATACGCTGCCGGTCGAGTTCCGGGATGATCGCGGCGGCGGAGAGAAGCGAGACGTCGTGTTCGTTGCTTTTGCCGCCGAACAGGACGCCGAGAACAGGTCGCGCCATAGTCGCCCCCGAAGAAAGGATTCCGCTTGCGCGGTCCTTCTATTCTATGCGGGGGGCGGCGGGACGGTTCAAGGGCGGGAGAGGATCGCGAGCCGCGGATTGCCGCCGTAGTCGCGGCGGATCTCGGGGGCGGCGCCGCAAGCCGAGAAGAGTCCGGTCACGGTGTCGGCTTGATCGTACCCGATCTCGAGCAGCGCGATCCCGCCCGGGGCGAGGATCGCGGGCAGCCGGCGGGCGATCTCGCGGTAAAAGGCAAGCCCGTCCGCCCCGCCGTCGAGCGCTTCGCGCGGTTCGTGCAGAACCTCGGGCGAGAGCGTCGGGATCACCCCGCTCGCGATATAGGGGGGGTTGCAAAGAAACGCGCCAAATCCGGACAATTCGGCGGGAAGCGCGAACAGATCGGCACAGAGGACGGCGATCCTGTCGGAGACCCCGTTTCGCTTTGCGTTCTCGCGCGTCAGGGAAACCGCGGCGGGGGAAAGGTCGACCGATACGCAAGAAAGATCCGGGCGATTTGCCAGCACCGAGATCCCGATGCAGCCCGAGCCGCAGCAGAGATCCGCGAAACGTGCGCCCGCGGGGATCCGTTTGATCGCCTCTTCGACGAGGATCTCGGTATCGGGACGCGGGATCAGCACGTCGGGCGTCACCCGGTAGGTCTCGCGGCAGAACGTGACCTCGCCGAGCAGGTAGGCGAGCGGAACGCGGTCGAGCCGCTTTGCGAGCAGTTCTTCGAGCGCGGGGGCGTCGCAGGCGGGATCCCCGCCGATCAGGCGGTGGGCGGGTTGCCCCGTTGCGTGTGAGAAGAGCAGACGCGCTTCGACGTCGGCGTCCTCTATCCCCGCGTCGGACAGCCGCCGGCGCAATTCAGACAGTTTCATCGGGCTTGGGGTCGCCGTCTTCCGCGGGAGCCGCTTCGGCGGGCTCCGTTTCCGCTTCGGTGGCGGGTTTCGCCTCTTCGGGCGCCTCTGCCTCTTCCGCCGGTTTTTCGGCGTCCTTTTCCGCCTTTTCCTTCGGGCGGTAGGTCACGGCGTCGCGGTCGAAGTCGGGGAAGGCGTCGATATGCGCGTACATCAGGGCGGTGATGGCGACTTCAAGTTGGCTTTCGTCGGGTTCGCGCGTCGTGATCCGCTGGAACCAGAGACCGGGGGCGGAAAAGATCTTGGTCACGATATTGTCGTGCTTTCCGGCGAACATGATATACTCGAACCCGATCCCGACCACCAGCGGCAGCACCAGCAGCCGGATTCCGGTGTAGAGCAGGTGGTTGCCGATCACGCTCGCGGGAAGAAAGATCCGGAGCAGCACGCCGATCACGATCCCGAGCGCCAGCATCACGAAAAGGAAACTGGTCCCGCAGCGGGGGTGAAAACGCGTGTGCTTCTTCGCGTTTGCGGGGGTCAGTTCGTCGCCCGATTCGTAGCAGGCGATGCTCTTGTGCTCCGCGCCGTGGTATTCAAAGGTGCGGCGGATATCGGGCATCAGGGAGACCAGTATTAAATATAAAAGGAAGAACGCGATCTTGATGAACCCTTCGATCACGGCGCCCCAGATCCCGAGCGACACGCGGAAGAGTTTTTCGATCCCCGCGACCGCGACCTTGGGCAAGAACAGGAAGAGCGCGACGGCGAGCAGAACGCCCAGCACCGTCGCGACGGCGGAGACCGCGGTGAACGCCGATTTGGAGGGCGCGTCGTCCTCTTCCGACGCGGCGAGTTCCGCCGAGGCGGTCAGCGTCTTCATGCTCAGCATCAGCATCTCGACGAAGTTGATCACGCCGCGCACGATCGGGATATTCAGGATCTTGTGTTTTTTGCGCACCGAAACGAACTCGTCCGGGACGACGGCGATCGTCCCGCTCGGGAGGCGGCAGGCGGTTGCGGTGCGCGTCCCCGCCTTCATCATCACGCCTTCCAGTACGGCTTGTCCGCCCACCTGGTTGAGACGGCAGTTCTTCGGTTTTTTCTCTCTCATGGCAAATGCCCGTCGCTTTCCTTATCTTTCCTGCCGCAAAACGGCTGTTCCGACCACTATTATACCATAGGAAAACGCCAAAAGAAAGGGCGTTTTTCAAAAATCCGATCAATTTTGAAAAATCCCGAAAAAAATTAAAAAAACCTCTTGACAAACGGGGCGTGAAATAGTAGAATAATAGGGCTCGCCCCAAAAGGGAGTCCGCTTCCGAAGGGTACGGGCGCACGATCTTTGAAAATTGAACAACAGAATTTCA
>CACYZS010000008.1 GCA_902778985.1 uncultured Ruminococcus sp. | reverse complement strand
CGAAGACCGTCGGCGAGATCCGCGGCGACAAGCACTTCTTCAAGACCACGGAAGATCCGACTGCAAAATACCTTTATTTCGAGTATTCGCTCCTTTGGAACGAAACGCTCGCCAACTCCTACAATTCACTGATGTCGGTCGCGGCGTTTGAAGGACTATGGGGTACGTGTGATATGTATCGGTTCTACACGCGCGACGACCTCGGCGCCGAGAGATCAGGCGGGACCTTTGATCTCGACATGATTAATCTGTGGGGACACAGCACAAGCGCCGTTTATACCGGACCGAAAGACGCGGCCTCTTTCCCGACGCTCGGGGATCGGTACGGTTGGCATCGCATCGGTGTTTTGTTCGATTATACCCTGTATCGTACCGGCAACGACCGCGCTCTGGCGGATGCCCACGGAGTCGAATACTATTGCGAGTGTTCGCTCTATATCGACGGCGCGTTGGTTTGGACGTACCGGGCAAATATCCAGGGGGACTGGAGCAGCAACCAATGGAAAAACAACGACGGGTTCAGACCGAACGGTGCGGTGCCGTTTATGGCGACCACCATATCCGGGAAATTGCAGAGCAGTCCGTTTAAGAACAGCGAAACGTTTGAGTATGACGGCGTTTGGTATGTTGATCTGGATACCGTCGTGGTCAGTATGACCATCCCGGGCATTGCGGATTCCGAGAACGCCGTCTACGTTGCGATCTCCGACGTCCAATGGACTTGCGGAACCGATTTTGTCCGCAAGGTCAGTCCGGTCGCCGATCCCGCGGACCGCACCGTCACCCTCGGGGAAAACGAGTACAGCGGCAAGATCTGGTACGTCTTTGACAACTGACCGGAAGGAGAGGGCAAATGAAAGACAAAAAAACCTACGAACCCGCAACCGTCAAGGTCGTCTTGCTTGATCGGGATATGCTGATCACCTCCGCCGGCACGCTCGGCGAGGGAAGTTGGGAGACCTTTGATTTCGGTTCTCTCTGATCCGAAGAGAAACACCGCCCGCCGGGAAACCGGCGGGCGGTGTTCAACCTTGTTCGCATTTTGCCGTGAACAGCGTTTGATCGGAGCGGGAGGCACGAACGGATCATCCGTCATCCTTTTTGTTTTCCGTCACGCGCCGTATGCGTTCGTCGTTCTTTTCGTTTTTAAAGTATTGATACAGTACGCAGGGGATCATACCGTTATAGAGTTTGCGGGTCTTATCGGCGCGTTTGCCGTAGAGAGTTTCAAAGTTCTGCACCGACGAGATGATATAGATCTGCCACGGCGCGAGCGAGCGGAAGTGGCGACCGAGTTCGCGGTAGAGGGTTTCGACCTCGGGGACGGTCATCATACGCTCGCCGTACGGCGGGTTCGAGACGATGGTGCCGCGCCGACCGGGCGCGGAGATCTTGCGCGCGTCGGCTTGGAACGCGCGGATCCGGTCGTCGACGCCGGCGCGCCTGGCGTTCTCTTGGGTCAGGGCGACGGCGGCGGGATCGATATCCGAGGCGTAGACCTCGAACCCGGTCGGCACGATCGTGTCGCGCGCCTCCTCTCTTGCCGAGAGCCACACGCCCCGCGGAATGGCGGGGAAGCGTTCGGCGGCGAAGCGGCGGCGGGCGCCGGGGGCGATCTTCTTCATCTGCATCGCGGCTTCGATCGCGATGGTGCCCGAACCGCACATGGGATCCCAGAACAGCACGTCCTCGCGCGGTCGGGAGATCGCGGCGATGGCGGCGGCAAGGGTTTCGCGGATCGGGGCGACGTTTGCCTGCGGGCGGTAGCCGCGCTTATGGAGCGGGTCTCCCGAGGTGTCGATCATCAAGGTCGCCTCGTCCTTCAAAATAAAGAACTCGACCTGATAGGTCACGCCGGTCTCGGGGAAGCGCGTCAGTCCGTAGACCGACGAGAGGCGGTCTACGATCGCCCGTTTCACGATCCTCTGACAGTCGGGGATCGAGAAGAGTTTGCTCTTGATCGAGTGCCCCTTGACGGGGAAGGCGTCGTCCCGCCCGATCCAACTCTCCCAGGGCAGCGCCTTGGTCCCCTCGAACAGGTCGTCGAAGGTGTCGGCGCGAAAGCGCCCGAGGTTGATGAACACGCGCTCCGCATAGCGGAGAAACACGTTCGAGAGGGCGATCGCTTCCTCGTCCCCGCGGTAGGTGATCCGTCCGTCGATGGTCTCTATCCGGTCGTAGCCGAGCGCTTCGATCTCCTCGCCGAGCAGGTGTTCCAGCCCGAACAGGCAGGTCGCGGTCAGGGTAATGTTCATGCCTGCCCCCCGTCGGGACGCCCTTCGCCCTCAAAGATGATCCCGTCAAACGCCTCGGGCGAGGCAGCAAGATCCTCTTTCGTCTTGACCGTCCACGAGACGGCGGGGGTGCCGTACAGCCGACGCAGACGGGCAAACGAACGGTCGTCGCGATCCCCGATCCGGTAGGCGAGGAAGTCGGGGCGGGAGCGGAAGTTCAGAAGGAAGTGCTGCAAGAAGAAATACTTGCATTTTCCCTTGTACTTGTCGTGGCGCAGGTACGCCATCGCCAGTTGCCCGCGCAGGATCTTCGGACGGTTCTTTCTGAACCACGCGAGGGCGAGCGGATTAAACGACTCTACCCAGTATTCGCCGGGATACTCGTCGAGCAGGGCGGCGGCTTTGGCGCAGGTCACGCGGTAGGCGGGATCCTCGCCCTTGATCTCGACCAGGATCGGCACCCGTCCGCCGATCACCTCGAGCACCTCGGCAAAGGTCGGGATCCCGATCCCCTCCTGCCCGAAGAGGGGGGTGGTCGCCAGTTTTTCAAGCGGGTAGTCGCGCGTCGAACCGGGAAGCCCGCAGACGCGTTCGAGCGTCTGGTCGTGGAAGACCACCGGGATCCCGTCGGAGGAGAGTTGTACGTCGAGTTCGACGCCGTAGCCCGCCTCGACGGCGGCTTTGAACGCGGGGAGCGAGTTTTCGGGCACCTCCGGGTTCTTGTGCAGTCCCCGGTGCGCGAGCGCCAGTCCCTTGAAGCGTTCGATCCCCTCCCGCGGCTTGGCGGGCGCGGTCAGGAAACGACGCAGAAAGAAGCAGAGGATGAAGAGGAGAACGAGGGCGCCGCAAACGGCGCAAAGGGTGATCTGAAGCGGCGTCATGCCGATACCTCCGTGTGGTTATCGTTTTGAGGCGGGAGAACTTCGCGGTTGTCGCCGCGGCGGACGAAGATCATGGTGATCAGCGCGCAGAAAATGCAGATCGAGGCGTAAGGGAAGAGCGAGGTCATCCCGATCTTATCCATAAAGAAGCCCGAGAGGATCGGCGTCAGGGTCTGCGCCGCCATCGACGCGGTGTAGTAGTAGCCGGTGTACTTGCCGACGTTGTCCGCGCTGCAGAGTTCGACCACCATCGGGAAACTGTTGACGTTGATCGCCGCCCAACCGATCCCGGCGGTGCAGAACAGGACGTTGACCAGAAGCGCCGGGCTGTTCTGCCGCAGAATCGAGCAGAACGAGAAGGCGACGGTCATCATGATCACCCCCGCGAGGATCGTGCGTTTGCGTCCGATCTTCGCCGACAAAAACCCGATCGGCAGAAACGCGAGGATGGTCACGCCCTGCGCGAGCAGGAGCGTCAGGTTGTAGTCGAGCCCGAGCACCGTTCCGGCGTAGACCGAATACTTGCTGGTGACGGCGTTGTAGCCCATGTACCAGAAGACCACCGACGCAAGGATCAGGAGCAGGGGGAGCAGCGCGCCGGTCCCGCCGTGCTTTGCCGCCTCGCGCTTGGCTTCGTCGAGTTCGCTTTCCACGTCCGGAGAGATCCCGAGCCGCTTGCTCTCCTCCTCCATTTCGCGGACCAGTTTCGGTTCGCGCACGAAGGTCAGGAAGATCGCGAGCGAGACCGCCATCATCGCGGCGACGATCAGGAAGAAAGTGCCGTAGTGCATCAGGGCGTTTTCGGGTTTGCCGGTCCCGAGCACCAACCCGAGCGCGAGCGTCAGGATCCCGCCGACCGCACCCATCAGGTTGATGACCGCGTTCGCCTTCGATCGCAGCGGCTTGATGGTCACGTCGGGCATCAGGGCGACGGCGGGGGAGCGGAAGACCGACATCGAAAGGAGCAGAAGGATCAGCGCCCCCATAAACAGGATCATCGGCGCGGGGTTCGCCTTGGTCACGATCCGGGCGTACGCCTGCCGCGCCGGAATCACGTAATCGGTCTGCCCCTCCGTGAGGTCGCCGTTCTCGTCGGTCAGGGGGATCGACGTGAACGCCTCTTTGCTCGTGAAGAGCGATTGCAGACGCACCTTGCCCGTGCCGTTCGGATCGGCGATCTCGGGATCGGCGTCCCAGACCTCGGAGAGTTGCGCCACCCGGTCGTCGGGGTCGGCGTCGGTCAGGTTCTGCAGTTGCATCCGGTCGGAGAGCGAGAGCGGGAAGATCAGGGCGATCGCCACGACGGTCCCGATCAGAATGAAGGGCGTGCGCCGCCCCATCTTCGAGCGGCACTTGTCCGAGAACGCCCCGAAGAGCGGGAGCATAAAGAGCGCGACGATATTGTCGAGCGCCATAATAACGCCCGACGCCGTCTGCGAGAGCCCGAACTTGTCGGTCAAAATCTTCGGGATCAGCGTGTCGTACGCCTGCCAGAACAGGCAGATCAGGAAAAAGGCGAAGCCGACCAGAACGGTTTTCCTGTAATTGAGTTTCACGGGATCCTCCTTCGGGGGCGTGTCCCCGCACTTGTTATATCGTCTCTATTATACTATTATCCGTTCCCGTTGTCAATTTACGGAGAGGGGAAAAGCAACAGTTTTTCATAATCGCGCCCGCGCGCGATTGACAAGCGGGGGGAAAAAGGATATAATATCATCGGAGTTTCGTCGGGACTGCGACGAAAAAAACGAAGGGAAGGGGGAACGCGCCGTGAAACTGATCCGCATCCTGCCCGGCTGTTCGCCCACCGAACCGGGACGGACGGTCGCCGCGCTCGGCTTTTTCGACGGAGTGCATATCGGGCACCGCCGCCTGCTTGACAGGGCGGCGGAGATCGCCGCGTCGCGCGGATTGATCCCTTCGGTCTTCACCTTCTCGGACGACGCCCTGACCTTCAAGCCCGACGCCGAGCGCCTGACCGATTTTTCCGAAAAACTCGAACTGTTCCGCGCGGCGGGGATCGAACGCGTCTACGCCGCCGATTTTCCCGCGCTCGCGGGACTGTCCCCCGAACGCTTCGTCAAAGAGATCCTGATCGGGCGGCTGAACGTCTCGGTCGCGATCTGCGGTTTCAATTTCCGTTTCGGCGCGCGCGACGCCGGGGACAGCGACGCCCTGGTTCGCCTGATGCGCGAGGCGGGCGGGGAAGCCGAGGTCATCGCGCCGACCCTGCTCGACGGGGTCGTGGTCAGTTCGTCCGCGATCCGCGCGGCGCTCTCGGCGGGCGACGTCGATCTGGCGTCGCGGATGCTGAACCGTCCCTACGCCCTTACGGGCGCCGTCGAACACGGCAGGGGCTACGGACACACCGAGGGGATCCCGACCGTCAACCTGCCGCTCGCGCCGCATCTTGCCGTCCCGCGCCTCGGCGTCTACCGTTCGCGGGTGGTGATCGACGGGATCGGCTATCCCGCCGTCTCCAACGTCGGCACGCGTCCGACCTTCGGCGGGAACGGGATCAACTGCGAAAGTTATCTGCTCGACTATCACGGCGCCGAACTCTACGGCAAGACGGCGTCGGTACAACTGCTCGGGTTTCTGCGCGACGAAAAGAAGTTCGACAGCCCGGAGGAACTCTACCGGCAGATCGAACGCGATATCGCCGCGGCGAAGGGCTGAAAAGGGGAAACGATGGAACAGGCGGAATGGACGAAACTGACCGTGCGCGCTTCGCGCGAGGATCTCGACGTCGTGACGGCGGTGATGGGGATGCTCGACAACGGGCTGATGATCGAAGATTACAGCGATTTTCCCTTTGAGACCGGAATGTACGGGGATCTCGTCGACGAGAGCATCAAGAACGCCGATCCCACCAAGATCGCGGTCTCGATCTTCGTCGCGCGCGAAAAGAACCTGACCGAATATATCGCGTTTCTGCGCGAGCGCTTCGCGTTTGCGGGGATCGGGTGGGAATACGAATGCGAAGGGCTCCGCGAAGAAGATTGGGCGGAGTCCTGGAAGCGCTACTATCACCCGATCCCGCTCGGGAACGTCACCATCGTCCCCGCCTGGCAGGACTACCGGGCAAAGGACGGGGAGACCGTCGTTTTGATGGATCCCGGCATGGCGTTCGGCGCGGGGACGCACGAGACCACGCGGCTCGCGGTGCTATTGATCGAAGAGACGCTTGCGGGCGGCGAGACGGTACTGGACGTCGGGACGGGGAGCGGCATCCTTGCGATCGTGTCGAAAAAACTCGGCGCGTCGCTTGTCCGCGGATACGACATCGATCCCGTCGCGGTGCGCGTGGCGCGCGAGAACGCCGAGGCAAACGGCGTGGAGAACGTTACCTTCGGCACCTCCGACCTGCTCGCGTCGGTCGAGACGCCGGAGGGCGGATACGATCTCGCGGTCGCGAATATCGTCGCCGACGTATTGCTCCGCATGGCGCCCGATCTGCCGACGCACCTGGCGCCCGGCGCGCGCCTGATCTGTTCCGGGATCATCGAGGCGCGCTTGCCCGAACTCCGCGCCGGTATGACCGCCGCCGGATTTACAGAAGAAAAGATCATCTCCGAAAACGACTGGTACGCGCTCCGCTTCGTGCTGGCGCAAAACGGGGGGAAGAAATAATGCCGAGATTTTTCGTTGACGAAAACGCCGTTTCGTCGGATACGGTCGCGATCACGGGCGCCGACGCGCGCCACGTCGCCCGTTCGCTCCGCATGGCGGTCGGCGACGGGATCACGGTCTGCACCACCGGGGGCAGGGAACTGACCTGCCGCCTGACGCGTATCCGCGACGAACTCTGTGAAGCCGAGATCCTGTCGTCCCGCGACGCCGTGGGCGAACCGCCGATCTCGATCCGGCTCTTCGTCGCCTACCCGAAGGGGGACAAACTCGAAACGATCGTGCAGAAGGCGACCGAACTCGGCGCGATCTCGGTCACGCCGTTTGCGTCGTCGTTCGTGGTGCGCAAGCCCCGCCCCGAGAAGATCGGCGTCGAGACCGAGCGGCTCAACCGCATCGCGTCGGAGGCGGCGAAGCAGTGCCGCCGCGGCGCGATCCCGACCGTGACGCCCCCGCTCTCGTTTGAAGAAATGCTCGAACAAGCCGGGCAAGCCGACCTGCCCCTCTTCTGTTACGAAGGGGAAGGAACGCGTCCCCTGCCCGAACTTCTCCCCGACGCTTGCCCGCAGACGGTCTCGGTCGTGACGGGCTCGGAGGGCGGGTTCTCCGACGGGGAAGCGGCCGCCGCGCGGGCGGCGGGTCTCTCTCTTGTCGGGCTCGGAAAACGGATCCTTCGCTGCGAGACCGCGCCGCTTTTCGTCCTCGCTTCACTCGCCTTCCGCTACGAACTCTGACCGGGCTCTCGTCACTTTGCTGAAAAAATTTTTGTTTTTTTGTGACTTTTTTACGATAGACTATTGATATTTGACAAAAAAAGATGTAAAATATAAGTCAGAGTTGCCAAAACAATCGATACGTGCAAAGGGGGAACGAATATGTCCAACCGTTTGTATCAGGGTGTGATCCATCAGATGAAGGATGCGATCGACCGCACCGTCGGCGTGATCGACGAGGCGGGCGTGATCGTTGCGTCCAGCGATCCTCGTCTGATCGGCGAGTCGCGCCAGGGCGTCCGCGAGGAACTCTCTTTCTCGAACGACGCGGCGACCTTCGACGGCTTCACCTACCGTTTCATTTCGGTCGGGGGCAAGAACGAGGGGATCGTGTTCGTCGAGGGCGAGGATGCCGAGGCGGGTCGCGACGCGGCGATGCTGGCGGTCTCGCTCGGGAACATCAAGGGACTTTACGACGAAAAGTACGATAAGGGCTCGTTCATCAAGAACATCATGCTCGACAACATCCTGCCGAGCGACATCTATATCAAGAGCAAGGAACTGCATTTCTCGGGCGACGATCACCGCGTCGTGCTCATCATCAAGTTCTTCGGCTGGACCGACGTCCTGCCCTACGATATGGTGTCCGGGATGTTCCCCGACAAGAGCCGCGATTACGTCATCAACATCGGCGAATCCGACGTCGTCCTGGTGAAGGAAGTCGAAGAGGGCACCGATATCCGCGAGATCGAGGAACTTGCCGCCGGGATCGCCGAGACGCTGAACTCCGAGTTCTACACCAAGGTCAGCATCGGGATCAGTTCGGTGGTCGACGGGCTGAAGGATCTGGCGCGCGCCTACAAGGAAGCGCGGATCTCGCTCGAAGTCGGTAAGGTCTTCGACACCGAGAAGAACATCGTCAGTTACGAGAACCTCGGGATCGGCCGTCTGATCTATCAGTTGCCGACCACCCTGTGCGAGATCTTCCTCGACGAGGTCTTCAAGCGCGGTTCGCTCGATTCGCTCGACCGCGAAACGCTGATGACCGTGCAGAGTTTCTTCGAGAACAACCTGAACGTCTCCGAGACGTCGAGAAAACTGTTCGTGCACCGCAACACGCTGGTCTACCGGCTTGAAAAGATCCGGAAACTGACCGGTCTCGACCTGCGCGAGTTCGAGCACGCCGTCACCTTCAAGGTGGCGCTGATGGTCAAGAAATACCTGACCAGCAAACCGACCAAGTTCTGATCTGCTTTCGGAAGTACGACGGAAGAACCACCCCGACGCCCGCTTACCACGGGCGCCGGGGTTCGGTTGATTAAAGGAAGGAGAGGCGTTTATGAGATTCGGACGGACCGGTTCGCGGCTGCTTGCCGTATGCCTTTTGCTTTTGGCTTTCATCCTCGCCTTTTCGGGTTGTACGGTCTTTGCGGTGCGCCCCGCCGTTTCGGGGGAAACGACCGGCGCGGAGACCACCGGCACGACCGAGCCGGCAGAGGGTTCGCTTGTCGCCCTGCTGCTGGAAAACGAGGAGATCCCCGCGTTCAATCAGGCGGTCGTAAAGAAGATCCACGAATACTACACGCACTACTACGTCGGAGACCTCGGCACCGACGCGGAACTGGCGGCGGCGATCGCGGACTTCTACCTTGAATACCGCAACCTGATCGACGAGACCGATCAGAGCGAAGTGACCGACCTTCTCTGTGAAAGTTATCTTGCCGCCGCGGGCGACAAGTACGCCTACTATATGAACCCCGAGGCGTACGCCGAGTACAGTTCGGATATGACCGGCAACTACGTCGGGATCGGCGTGCAGGTCACCAACGACGCGGTGGCGCGGATCATCACCGTCACCGCCGTCTTCCCGGACACCCCCGCTTACGAGGCGGGCGTACTGGCGGGCGACACCATCGAGGCGGTGGGGGATACCCCGGCGTCGACCATCTCGTTTGCCGAACTGGTCAACCGCATCCGCGGGGAAGAGGGGACCGAAGTGACGGTCACCTTCGGGCGGGGCGGAGAGACCTACACCCGCACGATGACCCGCCGCACGGTCGTGCAGGTCACGGCGTCCTCTTCGATCCTCCCCGGTACCCCGAAGATCGGGGTGATCACGATCACCGAATTCGACCAGACCACGGCGCCTCAGTTCAAGGCGGCGCTCTCCGCTCTGCTTGACGAGGGGGTCGACGGGCTGATCTTCGATCTGCGCAACAATCCCGGCGGACTGCTCTCGTCGATCCTCGCGGTCCTCGACTATATGGTGCCCGACGGCACCCCGCTCGCCGGATACGAATACTACGACGGGAGCGTCGAGGGCGACGTCGCGAACAGCCGCCGCTACGACGGCACGACGACCGACCACGTCCTTCCCGCCGATCTGCCCGTCGCGGTCCTCTGCAACCAGCACACCGCGTCCGCGGGCGAACTCTTCACCTGCGCGATGCAGGATTACGGAAAAGAAGGGCTGCTCGACGTGACGATCGTCGGCACCGTGACCTACGGAAAAGGGACGATGCAGACGATGGTCAATCTGGGTTCGGGCTGCGCGACCACCATCTCCTTCGCGATGTACAATCCGCCCTACTCGGGCAACTACGAGGGGATCGGCGTGACGCCGGATCTTCCCGTCGAACTTTCCGAAGAGGCGCAGAACAAGTCCATCTGGGCGCTGACTCCGGAAGAGGATCTGCAGAAGCAGGCGGCGATCGGATCGATCTCCGAACGGGCGGTGAGTGAATGAACCGGCAGGACGAATTTCTCCCCCCCGAGCCGAAGAAGAAACAGTCGCTTCCCCCGCTTCTCGTCACGGTCTTATCGTGCGTGCTCGTCGGGCTGATCGTGTTCGCGGCGACCTTCTTCTCGCTCACCGCGTACTATTCCGAGAAGATCGACGATTACAGCGAAAACTACGTCAGAAAGTCGGATAAGTACGACGCGGGACTGCTCGAAGCGGCGCTCGGACTGCTCGACGCGAATTCGATCTTCGACCTGCCCGACCGGACGACGCTGACCGAGACCATGATCGAGGCGGCGATCTCCGCGATGGGCGACCGCTACGGCACCTTCTTCACCGACGCCGAATACGCCGCGTACTCCTCCGACCTCGCGGGCAGTTTCGTCGGGATCGGCGTCACCTTACAGAAAAACGACGACGGCAACGCGCTCGTGTTGCTGGTGCACGCCGGCTCGCCCGCCGAAGACGCCGGGTTGCTTGCCGGGGACGTTCTGATCTCGGTCGGCGGCATTCGGTTCGCCGACGGCTACGACGAGGCGTTCGATTCGATCGTCGGCGAGGCGGGTTCGACCGTCGAGATCTCGTTCCTCCGCGCGGGCGCGTCTATGAGCGCGACCGTCACGCGGGCGGAAGTCGTGAAGCAGACCGTGATCTCGCGCATCGAGACCTACGGAACTTCCAGGATCGGCTACGTTCATATCACCGGTTTTGACGGGCACACCTACGAACAGTTCCAGAACGCGGTCTCCGGCTTGGAGAACGAGGGGGTCGACGCCCTGATCTTCGACGTCCGCTCGAACGGCGGCGGACTGCTCTCCTCGGTCGGCAAGATGCTCGCGTATCTGCTCCCGGACGGGGTGATCGCCTACGTGGACTATAAGTCCGAGTCGCTCTCCGACTACACGATCGCGTCTGAAAACGGGTACGTCCGCTCGGGCTCCGCGTCCCCCGTCCTCTACTGTGAGGGCGGACACCGGATCACCGTCCCGGCGGCGGTGCTCGTCAATTCGAAGACCGCGTCCGCCGCGGAACTCTTCACGGCGGCGCTCCGCGACTACGCGACGCCGGAGTTCGAATCCGCCCTTGACGTCACGGTGGTCGGGACGACCACTTACGGGAAGGGGACCGTGCAGACCACCTATTCGCTCGGCGCGGACAACGCGTTGAAAATGACCGTCGCGCGCTACAGCCCCCCGTCGAACGTCAACTACGACGGCGTCGGGATCCAACCCGGCACGGTCGTGGAACTGACCGAAGAACAGGAGAAGATCAGCGTCTATCTCCGCACGCAGGAAAACGATCCGCAACTTTGTGCGGCGCTCGCGCTTCTCGACCAAAAAGTCAACCCTTAACCTGTATCATAAATAGAAGAAACCGAAAACAAGGAGAAAACGAAATGGATAAGCAGCAGGTCATCACCCAAGCGTCCCTCGACGCCCTGAAAGCGCAACTCGACGAACTCAAGGCGCAGCGCGAGATTATCAAGAAGGACATCTCGACCGCCCGCAGTTACGGCGACCTTTCCGAGAACAGCGAGTACGACGAGGCGAAGAACGAGCAGGCGAAGAACGCCATGCAGATCGCCGAACTCGAGGAGAAGATCAAGAACGCGCACGTCGTCGACGAGAGCGAGATCGACCACAACCTCGTTCACGTCGGCTCGGTCGTCGTGGTCTTCAACGAGAAGAAAAAGAAAGAGATCACCTACCACATCGTCGACTCGTACGGTGCGGATCCCCTCGCGGGCAAGATCTCGGACGTGTCCCCGATCGGACGCGCGCTGATCGGCGCGAAGTCGGGCGAACGCGTGGTGGCGGAACTTCCCTCCGGCGAGCAGGTCGGACTGAAGGTCAAGAAGGTCACGCGCGCGCAGTAAGTTTTTTAGGTTTGTCCCGTCGCGGACGGGTATAGAGAAAGGACTACAACATGGCAGAGGTACAGAACAACAATCCGGGAAGCGAGTTGGCTGTCCGCCGCGAGAAACTGGCGGCGCTCGTTTCGGAAGGGAAGAACCCCTTCACCATCACCAAATACGAGGTCACGGCGCACGCGTCCGAGATCCTTTCGGATTTCGACCGCTTCGAGCATAACGAGGAAGCGGGGAAGGCGGGCGTTCCCGTCTCGGTCGCCGGCAGAATGATGAGCCGCCGGGTCATGGGCAAGGCGGCGTTCGTCCACCTGATGGACGGATCGGGCAAGATCCAACTTTACGTGAAGCGCGACGACGTGGGTGAGGACGCCTACGCGGCTTTCAAGAAGTGGGACGTCGGCGACGTGATCGGCGTGCACGGCTTCGTCTTCAAGACGCAGACCGGGGAGATCTCGGTGCACTGCGACAGTATCGTTCTGCTCGCCAAGTCGCTGCTCCCCCTGCCCGAGAAGTTCCACGGGCTGACCAATACCGATCTCCGGTACCGGCAGCGGTACGTCGACCTGATCATGAACCCCGAGGTCAAGGACACCTTCGTCCGGCGCAGCAAGATCCTTGCCGAGATCCGGGCGTACCTCGACGGCAAGGGATTCCTCGAGGTCGATACCCCGATCCTGACGCCCTTTGAGATCGGCGCGTCGGCGCGTCCTTTCTTCACGCACCACAACACGCTGAATATGGATATGGTCCTTCGCATCGAGACCGAACTCTACCTGAAACGGCTGATCGTCGGCGGGTTCGAGCGCGTCTACGAGGTGGGACGGATCTTCCGTAACGAGGGTATGGATCCCAAGCACAATCCCGAGTTCACCTCGATCGAACTCTACCAGGCGTACACCGACTACAAGG
Source organism: uncultured Ruminococcus sp. (assembly GCA_902778985.1). GTDB lineage: Bacteria > Bacillota > Clostridia > Oscillospirales > CAG-272 > UBA1740. Next base: position 5,457 of record CACYZS010000008.1, on the reverse strand, counting down.
GCATGATGGATCTGGTCGAGGAACTCTACACCCTGCTCGCCAAGAAGATCTGCGGCTCGACCGTGATTCCCTACCAGGGACAGATGATCGATATGGGGCATTGGGAACGGCTCACGATGGTCGAGGCGGTGAGAAAGTATTCCGGCGCCGACTACGACGCGTGGAAGACCGACGAGGACGCCAGAAACGAGGCGGCGCGCCTGCACGTTCCGGTCCCCGCCGACGCGACCAAGGGCACGGTGCTCGCCGAACTCTTCGACGCCTTCGTTGAAGAGAAACTGATCCAGCCGACCTTCATCTACGATTATCCCGTCGAGAACAGCCCGCTCGCGAAGCGGAAACCCGAGGATCCCGCGTTCACCGAACGCTTCGAGTATTTCATCAACGCGACCGAGTTCGGCAACGCGTTCAGCGAACTGAACGACCCGATCGACCAGAAGGGGCGCTTCGTCGCCCAGGTCGAGGCGAGACGCCGCGAGGATCCGAACACCAAGGCAAGGGTCGACGAGGACTACGTCACCGCGCTCGAATACGGTATGCCCCCGACGGGGGGCTTGGGCTTCGGGATCGACCGGCTCGTGATGCTCCTGACCGACAGCGCGTCGATCCGCGACGTCCTGCTCTTCCCGACCATGAAGCCGCTGGATCAGGAGAAGTCCGCCGAAACGCCCGCCGACGCTCCTGCCGAAACTGCCGCCCCCGAGGTCATTGATTTCTCGAAGGTTCAGATCGAGCCGCTCTTTGCGGACGCGGTGGATTTCGAGACCTTCTCGAAGTCGGATTTCCGCGCGGTGAAGGTGCTCGCGTGCGAGGCGGTGCCCAAGTCCAAGAAACTGCTGAAGTTCACGCTGAACGACGGTACCGGCACCGATCGCGTCATCCTCTCCATCCTCTCGGGGATCCACGCGTTCTACGAGCCCGAGCAGTTGGTCGGCAAGACTCTGCTCGCCATCGTCAATCTCCCGCCCCGCGCCATGATGGGCATCGACTCGAACGGGATGCTGATCTCCGCCGTCCATACCGAAGAGGGCGAAGAGAAACTCCATCTCCTGATGCTTGATCCGCATATCCCCGCCGGAGCGAAGATGTATTGATGCAGACGCGCTCCGCGCATCTGCAGCGATATATTGCACGGTAAACCGTGCAACGCGATATGCCGCGCGGAGCGTTAGCCCCGCGCGGCGTTTATGTAACCGAAGCGCGCCGCCCGAATGGGCGGTATCTCGAGTTCCGCGGACGCGTTCGCGGAACATATCGAAACGGACGCGGCACGCCGCGTCCGTTATATCGAAAAGAACGCCGGACGACGTTGGCGTTCTTTATATCGAAGCGACCGCGCATTTCTGCGCGGTCGCTTTTGTTTGGTCTGTGCCGTATCTGTGCGTCGTCAGATCTTCGGGATCGAGATCTCGACTTCTTTCCCGGCTTCCGCGGACTTCGCGATGCCGTCCAGGATCGCCTGGTTGTAGATGATCTGGCTCGACGGAACGGGGGAAGCGGTGCCGTTCTTGCTCGCGTCGAGGAACGAACGGATCTTCATATCGAACAGATCGAACTTTCTCGAAATCAGCGGGATCTCGGTGCAGACCTGCTCGCCCGCGACTTCGTGATAGATCTTGAGCGGCTTATCGAACGAGCCGTTCCAGCACTCGGTCGAGGGGATCCGGAGCGAGCCCTTGGTACCGATGATGATCGAGTCGCCCGAGGTGTCGAGGTTCATCGCCCACGCGATCCGGAAGTCGAGGATGATCCCGCCTTCCAGACGAATGAACGCGGCGGCGAAATCGTCGACCGAGAACTTCTTGGCGTATTCGGGATGACCGACCTTCAGGTAGTGCGAATAGTTGGGGTTCTTGCCGAAGAAATCGGACTTGTAACCGGTGACGGTCAGGGGCTTCGGATAGCCGATCGCGTTCAGCACGCAGTCGAGCGAGTAGCACCCGATGTCACCCAGCGCCCCGAGACCCGCGGTCTTGTCTTCGATGAAGGTCGTGCCGTAGGGGAAGGGGATACCGCGACGGCGGCCGCCGCCGGTCTGGATGTAGTAGATCTGTCCGAGTTCGCCCGACTGCACGATCTTCTTGATCATCTGCATATTGGGGTCGAACCGGGGCTGGAAACCGATCGAGAGGACCTTGCCGCTCTTCTTCTCGGCGCGCATGATCTCGACCGCCTCGTCAAGCGTGACGCACATCGGCTTCTCGAGCAGGACGTTGATGCCCGCGTTCAGCGAGTCGATCGTGCAGATCGCGTGGGTGCGGTTGTAGGTGCAGACGCTGACGCAGTCGAGTTTCAGGGACTTGTCCGCGAGCATCGCCTTGTGATCGGCGTAGTCGGTCTTCACGCCCTCGACGCCGTACTTCTCGAAGAAAGCGGCGGCTTTCCCGGGGATCAGATCGCAGCCCGCGACGATCTCGACGTCGGGCTGTTTCTTGTAACTCTCGATGTGCGAACCGGCGATCCAGCCGCACCCGATGATACCGACGCGAACCTTTTTCGACGCGTCAACCGCGGTCGAATCGGCCGTGTCTTTCTTGAAATCGTCAAGAGCAGAATTCTGTGCCATGATAATTCCTCCGTTCAAACTTTATGATACGGTTGTCACGCCGGCAAACGCGGGCGCTCTTTACCGCCTATCATTATAACAGAACAGGGCAGGAAAGTAAACCCTTTTTTTCTAAAAAGTCGGTTTTTCTTTTGAAAAGGAAGGATCAGAGTTCGCCGTTCTCCCCGTTCTCGCCGTAGGCGGGTTCGTCGCCCCGGGCGGGGAAGCGGCGAGAGGGCGCCGGGATCGGTTCGTCGACCTCGCCGTTGATGCGTTCGCCCTCGCTGACGTAGCGTTTCGCCTGCGTCGAGAAGAGTTCGTAGTACTTGCCGCGCTTTTCCATCAGTTCGGCGTGCGTCCCCTCTTCGACGACCTCGCCGTATTCGAGCACCACGATCTTCGAGGCGACGGTCGCGCTCGACAGGCGGTGCGAGACGAAGATGGTGGTCTTGTCCCGGCGCAACTGGTCGAAGGTGTTGAAGATCTCCTGCTCGGCGATCGCGTCGAGCGAGGCGGTCGGTTCGTCAAGGATCAGGATATCCGAGGTGCTGTAAAAGGCGCGCGCGATGGCGAGTTTCTGCCATTGACCGCCCGAGAGTTCGGTGCCCTCGCGGTCGAAGATGCGCATCAGGGGGGTGTCGTACTGCTGCGGCAGGTGCGAGATGTACTCGTCGACGTTCGCCTGCACCGCCGCCGCCCGGATTTCCTCGGGGATCGGGGTGCGGTGGACGTCGCCGAAGTGGATGTTTTCGGAGACCGTGACGGCGTATTTGCCGAAGTCCTGGAAGATGATGCCGAACATCTTGTAGAGTTCCGCCGTGTCGTAGCGTTTGAGGTCCTCGCCGTCGAGCAGGATGCGCCCCTCGGTCGGATCGTAAAGCCGGGTCAGCAGTTTGATCAGCGTGGTCTTGCCCGCGCCGTTCAGACCGACCAGAACCGCCGTCTCACCCGGGCGGAGCGTCAGGTTGACGTCCCGGATCACGTCGCGTTCGGTGCCGGGGTAATGGAAACTGACGTGCTGGAACTCGATGGTGTGCGGGATCCCGCGCTGCACGTGCAGCGGTTCGCCCTCGGGGACGATCTTCTGCTCTTCGTGCAGGAATACGAGCAGGTTATCGATGAACAGCGTCCCCTCGTAGATCGACGCCGAGTTGTTGAGCAGGTTGCCGCCCTCGGTCGAGATCTGGTTCAGGGCGCCGGTATAGAGCGAGTAGTCGCCGATCATGAAGTTGCCTTTGAAGACGCCCCACGCGACGTACCCGTAGCAGATACAGTTGACCACCGACGAGACGAAGGAGATACAGACGTGCCAGATCCCCTCGTGAATGATCAGGCGGCGCAACCCGGTGAAGTAGCGTTTGAACACCGACTGGTAGGCGTCGATGAACGCCCCCGACAGGTCGTAGAGGCGGATCTCCTTGACGAGATCCTTGTTGACCAGAACGTCGGAATAGTAGTTCATTTCGCGGCGGTCGCGCGAACGGAAGCGCATATACGCCCAGTTCTTGCGCCGGTAGATGAAGTTGACGATCGCGGAAGGGAAGGAAACGACCAGGATCGCCGCGGCGGCGAGCGGCAGGTCGGCGGAGAGGATCAAGAGGTAGCCGACGAAGGTGATGACCGTACTGATCATGGCGAAGAAGTTCGAGATGATCTCGATCGGGCGGTGTCCCGCCTCGCGGTTGGCGTTCTCGAGTTTCTCGTAGAACTCGGGCATATCGAACGACGCGTGGTCGATCTTCGCCGCCTTGGTCATGATCAGGGTCTTGACGTGCCGCACCACCAACTCGCCCGCGATCCGGGTGGTCGCAGTGCTGATCCTGCCGATGATATTGTTCAGGATCCGGTAGGTGAACAGGAAGATCAGAAGGTACATCACCGTCGAGCCGATAAAGGAGTTCGCCCACTTGGCGAACCCTTCGCCGGTGCCGTCGCGCGCCTGCTCGGCGATGATCTGTTGCAGTTCGTTCAAGATCTCTTTGGAGATCAGCGAGCCGACGATCGGCATCACGCCCTGGAACAGAGCGATAAACGACTTGACGAAGAGGATCCACGGTCCGGTTCTCCACACCAGGGCGAAGATGTAGCCGAGGCGCGAGAAAAAGCCCCCGAGCAGTTCACGAAGGAACCGGGGCAGATCGGCAATATTCTTCGGGGGCGGAACGCGCGGAACGTCGTCCCGCCGCATCGGGGGCGGCATCATCGGTACCATAGATCGGTATGTCTCCTTACGGATCGGTATTCGTTGCAACCGCAACCATTATAGCACGTCGGAGAGGGGAAGTCAAGAAAATCTTCCATTCCATTATAGCAGAGCCGACCGGGGGTGTCAAGAAAAATGCGCCCCGTCGGCGGCGGAGCGCATTTCATGCCGCCAAGGGCGGCAATTCACGACGCGAAGCGTCAATTCATGCCGACGAAGGAGGCAATTCATTCAAAAAAGCGCCCCCGAAGGGGCGTTATTTGCGAAGTGGTCGCGCCTCCGGGCAGGGAAGAAGAGACCGAAGGGAGCCGGAATTTCGCCCTTTGGGCGAATATCCGCTCGCCCTTCGCCTGGCAAACGAGTTTGCCGATCTCCGGGCGGCGGATGCGGACCGGATTCCGCTCCGCGCGAAGCGCGGGCGGAGCCCGATCCGATGAAGGGTGACGCCTCCAGACAGAAAAAAGCACAGCCCGTTTGGGGCTGTGCTCTGTCTGGAGGCGCCACCCGGAATCGGACCGGGGATGAAGGTTTTGCAGACCTCTGCCTTACCGCTTGGCTATGGCGCCGGATGGGGGAAAGTGACCGGGGGGTGCGGGGCTCTGAACCGGGGTTCGGCCCGGAAATGCGCACGAACTGCGCGGAGAGAAAAACTGAACCGACGAGGGCTCTGAACCCCTGCGTCGAATAACGGAACAGTCGTCTTAACTGT
>CACYZS010000007.1 GCA_902778985.1 uncultured Ruminococcus sp. | reverse complement strand
CAGATGGAAGCGCAGTAATGCGTGCAGTTGAGCGATACTAATCGACCGAGTGCTTGAACTGCTTCGTCAGTTCAGGTTTCGCAAACACTACGAGTTTCACTCTTTCCTTTATTCGGTTTTTCAATGGACAATCAATAAAAAACAGACGATCGTTTGATCGTCTGTTTTTTTGTTCCGGAAGGGGGGGGAGAAGAAACAGGCAACTTTTTATAAAAAACGGCGCAAACCGCTCCAAAACATTTGCTTTTTTGCAGAAGCCGTGATATAATGATAATCTAAAACCGGACAACAAACAACAGATCGGAAGTAAAACGATGAAGTTTCCTGAAAACAATCGGCTCCTTTTGCGTTGCCTTGCGCTGCTTCTTGCGCTTCTCACGATTCTGCCGCTCGCCGCCTGCGGGCCCCGGACGGACAACGAGGGGACGACGGGGGAAAACGCGCCGGGCGCGACCTCCGAAACGGCGGGCGGGACGACGGAGCCCGATCCCGCACTCCCCGAACTGGTCTGCACCGTGCGGACGGTCGAGTTTGAAGGGGCGGTTTCAACCTATACCGAAACGCAGAAGGCCTATCTTTCGGACGCAGCCAAAAACGCCACGAATTACGCGGGGGGGACGCGCGAACTGTCCCGCCCGCTGCCCGTCACGCTCCGCTGGAACGTCGTTTTTGAAGCAGGAGAACCCGCTCTCCGGTATTTCATCGTCCGGATCTGGACCAAATCCGACAAGTCCGACGCGAGAGAGTATATCGTCGGCAGATCGGCAAGAGAATTTCAGTTCCAGAACGCCTGCGTCGGGCAGCGGTATTACTGGGACGTCGCGGCGGTCGGTCCCGGCGGGATCTCCGTCCGTTCTTCCGCGGGGACGTTTTTAACCGAGAATCGTTCGGTCCGCTTTGTCTGTGTCGACGGAGTTACCAACGTCCGGGACCTCGGCGGTAAAAAGACCGAGGACGGCGGGCGAATCCGGCAGGGGCTGATCTTCCGGGGCGCGGAACTCCATAAGGAAACCACGACGATACTGGTCTCCGACGAGGGGATCGCCGCTCTGCGGCGGCTTGGGATCAAGAGCGAACTCGATTTCCGCACTCAGACCGAGGCGGGAACGAGATTGTTCTCGGTGATCGGCACGGAAGTACAATACTATTTTCGCACCCTGAGCGGCAGCAAGGACTTTACAAGCAGCGAATGCCGCTCCAGTCTCAAAACCGTCTTCAAGGTGTTGGCGGACGAGAACAACTATCCGATCTATCTGCATTGTATGGTGGGAACCGACCGCACGGGACTGGTCTGCTGGCTCGTGAACGGGCTTTGCGGGGTGTCGGAAAACGATCTCTGGCGCGACTATCTGCTCTCCAACTTCGCCACGATCGGCGATCCGCGGAAACCGAGCAAGATCCAGAACAACTACGTGGATAAACTGGCTGCCGCGTCCGGCGATACCTACGCGGAAAAGGTCTATAACTACCTGAAAAACACGGTCGGGATCCCCGCATCGGACCTTGACGCCGTGATCCGGATCATGAAAGCGGCGCCGGGCACGACCGCGGAAAACGAGACGGGGGCGATCCCGGCGGGACACAGGCACACGCCCGGAAACAAGTACACGGTGATTGAGAAACAGACCTGTTCGTACCCCGGGATCAAGGTCAGATACTGCACGGTCTGCGGCGCGTTCGTACCCGAAACGGTCACCGAGATACCGGTTTCCGCGGAAACCCACAACGTGAAAAACTGGACGGTGACAACCGAGCCCACGCTCACAAGCGACGGGCAGCGCAGCGGCACGTGCGCCGACTGCGGAACGACGGTCGAGGAGACGTTCGCGGTGCCGGTCTACGATTCCAAGGACCTGTCGGGGCATTACGCCGACGGCGCGTCGATCGTCGTCTCGAAAACCGTTTCCGAGATCCGCGGGACCAAACACTTTTACCCGACGACGGCAGATCCGGACGGCAACGATCTCTGGTTCGAGTACTCCTTCCTCTGGAGCGATTCGTTCAAGAACTACGACGCGTTCGGCTCGGAAATGAAGGCGTTCGCGTTCCGGAACGCAAACGACGTCTGCAAGGACTTCTACTATCTCTACGCCAACGACAAAGAGGAAAGAGATTGCCCGTACACGGGGCACTTCGACTATTCGACCTATCTTCCCGGATGCTCTCCCTCCTGGTCCTGCGCCGTCGATCCCGGAAACGGGCAGCCGATCTACAAAGCGGGGTGGGATTCGCCGATTACGCGGAACTCTTCCCCGTACGTCTACGACGCCGTGAGCCAGACCAAGGGCGGCTGGCACCGGCTGGGCTTCCGCTTCCACCAGGAGGCGGCGATCAAGAACGGCGCGGTCGAGTATACCGGCTATTCCGAACTCTATATCGACGGGCTGAAGGTCTGGAAGGTCAAGACCAATATGCAGGGCGACGCCGAAAAGAGTCTGAAGGAAAACGGACTGCTGCTTTTCACGGCGGAGATCAGGGACGGCAAACTCGTCTATACCGACAACGACGCCATGCGCGTACAGATGCGCGTCGATAACGTCGCGAAATCGACGAAAAGCGTGTATATCGCCGTTTACGATCCGATCTGGACTTGCGGCGACGGCTTCGTCCGGAAGGTTTCTCCCGTTACGAACCCCGCGGCGGGCAAGAGCGTAACCCTCCCGAACGGAAGCACGACGTCCGGCACGGTCTTCTATACGGTCAATTGACCGAAAAGCGAAAGCGAGACGATCGAAAGATCGTCTCGCTTTTTTTCTTTGGGTTTGGGTTGCGTGGCAGGGCGTGTTGCCGCGCTTTTTACACCGTCTTCAGCGTCATGCCGAAGTCGGCGGACAGAGCCGCGACGATCGCGTCGACCGCGGGCTGGATCTCGGTTCTGGCAAGGGTTTTCTCGCTTGACGAGAAGCAGAAGCGGAGCGTGACCGATTCGCCGTTCTCCCCGTCGTAAAGGTCGGTGAGCGAAACGGTTTTCAGGTATTCGCCCGCGACCTTGCGCGCGGCGGTTTCGACGGCGGCGAAGTCCAGAGCACCGACCGACGCCGAGAACGAAAGGTCAATATCAATGCCGGGGTACCGCGAGGGCTCCTTGTAGGCGAGGGGTTTTTCCGAAATCGCGGAAAAGATCTCCATATCCAACTCAAACGCGAGGATCGCGGCTTTCTTGTCCACCTTCCCGCGCACCGAGGGGTGCAGGGTGGTGAGGAACCCGACCGTCTTGCCGTCCAGGGTGATCTCGGACAGGTTCACCGGGTGCTGCCAGTTGAAGCGCGGCTCGGCGGAAACGAAGTCGGGGGAGCGGTGTTTCAGCGTGCGGAAGATCGCGATCAGCATCTCGTGCGCGCGGTAGTAGAGGGTCTCCTCGTTCACGGTGCGGTCGAAGAGCACCACGCCGAGTTTCTTGCGTTCGTTGCAGGTCCCGTCGGGGAGCAGTCCGTCGACCGTGTGCCCGATCTCGTAGAGCCCGAACGCCTCGGCAAAGCCCTTGTTCTCGTAGGCGAAGGAGAGGAGCGTCGGGATCATCGAGATTCTAAACGAAGAATGTTCGGGCGTCTGCGCGTTGATGAGGCGGACGTTTACCGGCGTCTCGATGCCAAGCAGTTTGTCCTTGGCGCTGTCGCTCCAGATATAGGAGTGCACCTCGTGCAGCGAGAACCGCTCGACGAGCAGATCCTTGATCCGCTTCGCGTCGGTCGCGGGAACCTCGGCGCGCACGGGATGCAGGGGCGAGAGCGTCGTGGTGATTTTGAAGTTGTCGTAGCCGTAGATCCGGGTGATCTCCTCGATCAGATCGGCTTTGATGGTCACGTCCTTGGTCGCGCGCCAACTCGGCACGTCCACCGTGAAGGCGGTTCCGTTCCGTTTGACGCCGAAGCCGAGCGAAGTCAGGGTCGCCGCGATCTGATCGCACGAGATGTCGATCCCGGTGTAACGGTCCACGAACGCCTTGTCGATCTCAAGCGTGATCTTTTCGAACTTGTGCACGTACACGTCGGTCAGCCGGCTGGTCACTTTGGCGTCGGGGGCGGCTTGGAAGAGCAGATCCAGGAAGCGTTCGATCGCCGGGACCGTCAGTTCGGGATCCAGCATCTTCTCGTAGCGGGCGGACGCGTCGGTACGCAGACCGAGGCGGGACGAGGTCTTGCGGACCGAGATCCCGTTGAAATTCGCGCTCTCCAGGAACAGGGTGTCGGTGTCGTCTTCAATTTCCGAAGCAAGACCGCCCATCACGCCGGCGATCGCCACCGGCTCGCCCTTCGAGCAGATCATCAGCATATTCTCGTCGACGTTCCGCTCCGCGCCGTCGAGCGTTTGGAAGACGAAGGGAGCGGGGAAGCGGTTGACCTCGACCTGCCCGACGCGGCGGCGGTCGAAGGCGTGCATCGGCTGCCCGAGTTCCATCATCACGTAGTTGGTCAGGTCGGCGAGCAGGTTGATGGCGCGCGAACCGCAGTAGAAGAGCCGGATCCGCATATTCACCGGGCTCTTTTTCGTTTTGATCCCCTCGACCGTGATCCCCGAATACCGGAAGCAGAGGTCGGGTTCCTTCACGTCAATCTTGAGCGCGGGGAGTTTGTCGTACTGCGCCGTCGGGTGCGCCGGCACCGGACGGAGCGGACGGTTCGCCAGCGTCGCGAACTCGCGCGCGATCCCGTAGTGTCCCCACAGGTCGGGGCGGTTGGTCAGCGACTTGTTGTCGACTTCAAAAAGCAGGTCGTCGATCTCGTAGACCGATTTCAGGTCGGTGCCGAGCGGGATATCGTCCTCGATCTCCATCAGCCCCGAATGGTCGGCGGAAATGCCGAGTTCGGCTTCCGAACAGCACATACCGAAGGAAGGATAACCCGCGATCTCGGCTTTGCCGATCTTGTTTCCCGAGACGGAGGCGCCCACCGCGGCGAAGGCGACCTTCATGCCCGGGCGCACGTTCGGCGCGCCGCAGACGCAGTCGACGACCTCTTTGCCGGTGTCGATCTTCAGAAGATGGAGTTTTCCGGAATTGGGGTGCGCGTCGACCGAAAGAATCTTCGCGACGATGACGCCGCAGGTGTCGGCGCCCTTCTCGATCACCTCTTCGACTTCCGCCGTCGAGAGGGTGAAACGCCCGATCAGGGCGCGGCGGTCAAGTCCCGACAGATCGACGAAATCGCCGATCCAGTTCATAGAAAGCAGCATATCGTTTGTCCCCCTCTTATTCGCTCACGAACTGCGACAGCGCGGCAAGCGAGCCGCCGTTGAAATCGCGGATATCCTTGACGCCGAACTTCATCATGGCGAGCCGCGTCAGCCCCAGCCCGAACGCGAAGCCGGTGTAGCGGTCGGTGTCGATGCCGCCGGCTTTCAGCACGTTGGGGTGGATCATGCCGCAGGGGCAGAGTTCGAGCCAACCCGAGTTCTTGCAGGACGGGCAGCCCTTGCCGCCGCAGATCAGGCAGTTGATGTCGAGTTCGAAGCCCGGTTCGACGAAGGGGAAGAACCCGGGGCGCAGCCGCACCTTGATATCGCGCCGGAAGACCTCGGAGAGCATGGTCTTCATGAAGTAGATCAGGTTCGAGATCGAAATATTCTCGTCGATCATGATCCCTTCCATCTGGAAGAAGGTGTTCTCGTGGCAGGCGTCGATCGCCTCGTTACGGAAGCAGCGGCCGGGGAAGATGGCGCGCAGGGGCGCGCCGTACTTCTTCATAATGTAGTTCTGCGCCGCGGACGTGTGGGTCTTCAGAAGTTGTCCGTTCTCGATATAGTAGGTGTCCTGCATATCGCGGGCGGGGTGATGCTTCGGGATGTTCAGCGCCTCGAAGCAGTGGTAGTCGTCGACGATCTCGGGATAGTCCTCGATCGTGAAGCCCATCGACGAGAAGATCTCCTCCAGTTCGCGTTGGACCAGCGTGATCGGATGATACGAACCAACGGCGTCCCGCGCGGGAAGCGTGGGATTGTACTTTTTCTGGCGCCGGATCTCCGCCGCGAGCGCAGCGGCGCGGAGCGCCTCGCCGGTCTTCGCGATGGCGTCCGAGAGTTCGTTTTTCAGCGTGTTGATGAGTTGTCCCGCTTCGGCTTTCTCGCTCGGCTCGACGTTGCGGAGTTCCGCCATCAGGTCGGTGACGGGACCCTTCTTGCCGAGGAACGCGACGCGAAGCGCCTCGAGCGCGTCGGGCGTGCCCGCTTTGGCAAGTTCGGCGTCGAACCTGGCGCGCAGTTCCTTGATCTTCTCTTTCAGGATCATATCGGTTTTCCTTTCGGTATATTACAAACTATAGTTCATTATAATACAGTCAATCCCGCTTGTCAAGCGAAAGTCGCCGGTAAGCGGCAAGGATCGCGTCGGTCGTGCCGGGGGCGGCGAGACCGTCGATCGGCTGCCCGGCTTGAAGCCGGTCGCGCAGGGCGGTCGAACTGACGGCGGAAAGGTCGGGGGAGGTCGGGAGCAGCAGCGTTTTCGCGCCGCGCGCGCCGTTCCAGTCCGCCATCTCCCGCTCGTAGAGGAAGTCGTGTCCGTCGCGCACGCCCTTCACGATCAGGTCGATCCCGTTGTCGCGGACGTAGTCGGCGACCAGTCCTTCGGAAAAGCCGACCGTTACGTTCGGAAAGTTCGCCGTCGCGAGGCGGAGGAAGTCCAGGCGGTCGGAGACGGGGAAGAGACAGGTCTTGTCGGGGTTGATGAAGATCACGGCGCGCACCTCGTCGAAGAGCGCGGCGGCGGTCTCGATCACGGCGAAGTGACCCCGGGTCGCGGGATCGTAGGTGCCGGGGAGAAGAACCGTCGTTTTCATGCTTGCTCTCCTTCCTCTCCGCGATAGCGGAGCAGGGTGATATAGGTGATGCCGTAGCGCGCCTCTTTCAGTACGTCGAACTTGCTTGCCGCGTCGCCGATCTTCTCTAAAAGATCGGGGGAGCCGCTCTCGCAGACGAAAAGGCACCCGGGTTTTGCGACTTTTGACGAAAGGATCCGCAGGATCGCGTCGCCGACGGCGTCGAGGGCGTAGGGCGGATCGAGGAAGATCAGGGTGAAGCCATCGCCCTTTCCCGCCTTGCGCAGGTAACTGCGATAGTCGGAGATCAGGTATTTGCAGTCGGAGAAGAAGCCGGTCTTCTTCGCGTTGTCCTTCACGACCGCGATCGCCTCCGGGGCGGCGTCGACGAACATACAGGAGAGGGCGCCGCGCGAGAGCGCCTCGAGCCCCAGTTGTCCCGAACCCGCGAACAGGTCGAGCGCCCGACGCCCGTCAAGATCAAACTGCAGGGAGGAGAAGATCGCCTCTTTCACCCGCTCCGAGGTCGGGCGGGTGGCGTCGCCGGGCAGGGTGTCCAGACGGACGCCCTTCGCTTTTCCCGTAATGATGCGCATCATATCGGTGTCTCCTTGTCGCCGGGGTCGCCGGCGTCCTTTCTTTTGGCGGCGAAATACTCCGCCACGGCTTTCGCGTCGCGTTTCGAGATCCCGCCGACGGCGGCGATCGCGTCCTCTTTTGCCGCGGTCAGCGCACGGAGCGAACCGAACGCCGCGAGCAGACGCTTTGCCTTCGCCGGTCCGATCCCGGGGATCTTTTCGAGCGAGGAGCGGGTCAGGGTCTTGGATTTGGCGCGCATCACCGAGGAGACCGCGATGCGGTGCGCCTCCTCCTGGATGCGGTAGATCAGCACGTAGACCTCGTGCTGCCGGGCGAAGGCGATCTCGTTTTCGCCGTCGGTCATCGCGCGGGTCTTGTGGAACTCGTCTTTGATCATCCCGAAGACCGGGATCCCCTCTTGCCCCGCGTCGGAGAGCGCCGCCTTCGCCGCGTGGACGTGTCCGATCCCGCCGTCGACCAAGATCAGGTCGGGAGCGACGCCGAGCGAGGGCGAACCGTCCCCGATATGGGCGAGCCGCCGCGTCAGCGCCTCGCGCATCGAGCCGTAGTCGTCGACGCCTTCGACGGTTTTGATCTTGAACGTCCGGTAGTCCGGGCGTTTGGGCTGTCCGTTGACGAACACCGCCATCGAGGCGGTCAGATGTTCCGCGCCGAGGTTGGAAACGTCGTAGGCTTCGATCCGCTCGGGCAGAACTTCGAGCCCGAGCAGCGACGCCAGGGAGACCAGCGTCCCCTCTTCGCGCGCCGCTTCGGCGCGGTAGCGTTCTGCGCGCTGGCGCGCGTTGGTCTGCGCCATGTCGCAGAGATCGCGAAGTTCGCCCCGCTTGGGGACCCGGACCGAGACGGCGTGTTTCGCCTCCCGCGAGAAGAGTTCGGAGAGGACGGCGCAGTCCTCGGGATCGAGCGGGAAATCGGTCAGAACCTCACGGGGGTAGTCTCCAATTTCCGAGTAATAACGGAGCAAAAGCCCGGTCGCGTCGTTGGCTTCCGCGATCTCGCCCGCCGCGAACAGATACTCGTTTTTGTTCAACAGTTTGCCGCCCCGGACGTTCAGCACGGCGAACACGCCCGAGAGGTCGTCCTCCCAGAGCGCGAAGACGTCGCGGCTGACCGAAGCGTCCCCCACGACCTTCTGCTTGTCGGAGAGGCGGTGCAGGGCGGCGATGCGGTCGCGGTACTTTGCCGCGATCTCGTATTCTTCGCGTTCCGACGCGCTTTTCATCGCGTCGGTCAGTTCGCGTTCGGTGTCGGCGACGTTGCCCTCGAGCACCCACCCGGCGCACTTGACCAGCGCCCGGTACTCTTCCGCCGAAACGCCGTTCCGGCAGGGGGCGACGCAGCGCCCCATCTGGTCGTAGATGCAGGGGCGTTCCTTGCCGATCTCCGCGGGGAAATTCCGGCGGCAGGTCGGCAGCGAGAAGACGCGCTTCACCGCGTCGAGGGCTTCGTGCGCCGTGGCGGACGATTGGTAGGGACCGAAGTAGCGCGCGTGATCGTCCTCACGCCGTCGCGTCACGGTCAGCGTCGGGTACTCGCCCCGGCTGATCTTGATATAGGGATAGGACTTCGCGTCCTTGAGTTTGACGTTGTATTTGGGAGAATGCCGCTTGATCAGGACGTTTTCGAGCGTCAGGGCTTCCATCTCCCCGTCGCAGAGGATATAGTCGAAATCGGCGACGCGGCTGACCATGCGCGCCGTCTTGATCGAATGATCGTTGCCGACGAAGTAACTCGTCACGCGGTTCTTCAGTTTGCGGGATTTGCCGACGTAGATGACGGTCCCCTCCCGGTCGCGCATCAGGTAGACGCCGGGGGAGAGGGGAAGCGTCGCCGCCTTCTCGCGCAGGGCGGGAAGGCACGGGTTCGATACGGTCACGGCGTTCTCCTTTCTCTTGACGGCGGGGCGTCAGGGGGACAGAAAAGCGGCGGTCATCGTGCAAGGCGCACCACGACCGCCGCTTTCGGCGGGCAGTTTCAGTCCTCGAAGCCGGAATCGACCAGAGCCGCAAGCCCCTCGAGCGCTTCCGCTTCGTCCGGTCCGTCGGCGATCAGGGTAACGGTCATTCCCTTGACGATCCCCATGGAGAGAACGCCGAGCAAACTCTTCGCGTTGACGCGGCGATCCTCGTTCTCCAGCCACACGGAACTCTTGTAAGAGTTGACTTTTTGGATAAAGTAGGTGGCGGGTCTGGCGTGCAGACCGACGCTGTTGCGAATCGTTACGTTGCGAGAAATCATATCCGTCTCCTTCCCGTTCAAAGAAAAGAATTCTTCATTCGTGCGCTGTCCGATACTTTGATACCATAAGTATAGCAAATCTATGCGTTAAAATCAAGAGAGAAACGCCGCGCGCCGAGAAAATCGTCATTTTGTCACAAAACCGAAAAAGAGAGGCGAACGGGAACAGGCAAAATCACAACAAATCGGGGCGCTTCGGGCAATTTCAGCAAGGTTTGCCGCCTTCGGGCGTCTCCTTGCGCGGTTTCCTGCGCGCCTTTTCCGGCTTGGGCGGATGGGCGGCGACGTACGCCTCGTAGAGGTCGGGGCGGCGCTCCTTCGTCAGTTCCAGCGACCGTTCGAGCCGCCAGGCGTCGATCTTCGCGTGGTCGCCCGAGAGCAGGATCGCGGGGACTTCCTCGCCTTCGTAGACCGGCGGGCGGGTGTACTGCGGGTATTCGAGCAGCCCCGAGGCGATGCTCTCCTCCTCGTGACATTCGGGGGACGCCAGCACCCCGTCGATCAGCCGCGAGACCGCGTCGACCAGCACGCAGGCGGGCAGTTCCCCGCCGGTGAGTACGTAGTCCCCGATCGAGATCTCCTCGTCGGCGTAGCGGTCGACGGCGCGCTGATCCACCCCCTCGTAATGCCCGCAGAGCAGGATCAGGCGGTCGTAGGAAGCGAGCCGCTTCGCCGTTTCCTGGTCGAAGCGCGTCCCCTTCGGGGAGAGGTAGACCGTGCGGCGGGTTTCGTCCGCCGGCAGATCCGCCAGCACCGCCTGAAAACAGCGGTCGATCGGCGGCGCCGCCATCACCATTCCGTTCCCGCCGCCGTAGGGGGTGTCGTCGACGTTGTTGTGCTTGTTGTTGGCGAAGGCGCGGATCTGGTGGGTTTTGACCTCGATGATCCCCGCCGTGCGGGCGCGCCCGATGATGCTTTCGGAGAGGATCGCGTCGACCAGATCGGGGAAGAGCGTCAGGATATCGAACTTCACGGCGTACCGTCCTTTCCCCCCGCGACGTTCTCGGCGGCGCCGTCGAAGAAGCCGGAGATCGGAGTGACGAAAACACCCTTTTCGGGGTCTTTCTTCTTTACGAACGCAGGGACGTCGGGGAGCAGGACTTCGCCGCCTTTGGTCTCCACGACCAGCAGATCGGCGGCGGGGGACTCGCGGATCTCGCGGAGCGTCCCGTAGACGGCGCCGGTGTTCGCGTCGGTCACGGGAAGCCCGTACAGATCCTGCCGCAGCACCTGCCCCGGGGAGAGCGGAAGGTCGCTCCGCCTGGCGTACACGGTCCGACCGCGCAGGGCGATCGCCTCGTCCGCCGACTTGATCTCTTTGAACGAAAAGAGGACCGTTCCCTTATACACCGACGCGTTTTCGGGCGAAAGGGGAGAAAACCCCCCGTCTTTTGTCGCCAGATACAGGACGGGCAGCGAAGCGAGCACGGGCGGGGCGTCGCACCACGATTCCACCTTGACCGCGCCCCGCACGCCGTGCTGGCAGACGATCTTTCCGCATTCGAGGAACTCTTTTTTCATTCGGTCGCATCTCCTTTGTCGGGCTTTGCGCGCTTCCTTTTGAAGAAGGAAGAGAGCAGGGTTGAACTCTCGTCGGCGAGCACGCCGTCGGTGATCTCGGTCTTATGGTTGAGGGGCAGCGCGTTCAGATCGAACAGCGAACCGAACGCCCCCGCGCGGGGATCGCGCGCCCCGATCACCACCCGGTCGATCCGGGCGTTCAGGATCGCCCCGGCGCACATGGGGCAGGGTTCGAGCGTCACGTAGATCGTCGTGTCGTTGAGCCGCCAGCCCCCCGCCTTGCGGCAGGCGTCCCGGATCGCGGTGATCTCCGCGTGATCGAGCGCGCACTTGCCGGTCTCGCGGGTGTTGTGCGCCGTCGCGATGATCTCCCCCCGCCGCACGACCACGCAGCCGACCGGCACTTCGTCGAGCGCGGCGGCTTGCCCGGCTTCCCCGAGGGCGATCTTCATATATTCTTCGTCGGTCATAAAAACTCCTTTTCAGAAGGGCAGGAAGGTCAGAACGAGGCAGAGCAGGGCGGGCAGGATCAGGAGCGTCGTGAACGCGGCGCGCAGCCCGCGCCCGGTCTCCTTGTCGGGGAGAAACGCCGCGGCGGCAGTCCGCTCTGGCGAGGTTTGGTCAAACGGGGAACGGAAGCGCAAGAACAGCGCCGCCGTCAGGGCGAGCGCCCCGATCACGGCAAGCGGCACGATCTCCCCCGCGTAGGAGAGCGAGAGCGAAAGCACGTTGTTGGCGAGGTGGAACAGAAACGGGAGCCAGAACGAGCCCGACGAGGCGGCGATCGCCCCGAGGAACAGCCCCGCCGCGAAGGCGTAGGGCAGTTGGGCGAGGTTCATGTGGACAAGCGAAAACAGGATCGCGGACACCCAGACCGCCGTCTGTTTTCCGTGGGGCAAAAACAGGCGGAGAAGAAGGAAGCGGAAGAAGAACTCTTCGGCAAACGCCGGAGCGAGCGCGTAGTTTAAGAGCAGGATCGGGAAAGAGCCGGTCGGCGCGGGCGAGGTGATCCCGAACAGCCCCGCGAACAGAGCCGAAAGTACCGACAGGAGCATCACCAAGAGAAGAAAGAGCGGCAGAAGCCAGAGGTGCGCCCACGCCCGTCCGTCGGGGAGCGTCGTCGCGACCGTTTCCCCGCCGCGCTCCTCGCGCGAGAGGGGCAGCAGAAAGATCATCGGGAGCAGCGCGGCCGCGATCTGCGCGCCGAAGAGCGCAGCGTCCCCCGGCAGGAACGCGCCGAAAAAGCGGACGCAAAGCCAAAGGAGCAGCATCGCCGCCCCGACCGTCCCGCTCTTTTTCATCCGCGCGCCCTCCTTTCCGGAACTCTTCCGTTCACGAATATAGTTTACCACACGCAAGGGGGAAAGTCAATCCGACGGTTTTTTGAAAAGAGAGGGAGACTTTTTTCGTCTTTCTATGGAAATTTGGAAAAAGGTATGTTATAATAAACGTGAAAAACCGCCAAAAGGGAGAAATCCTTATGAAAAAAACCGGACGCTTTCTTGCCGGCGTTCTCGGCTTTGAACGACTGTCCAAATACGAGAGCGACTATCTGCACGACTCCAACATCCGCAGTTGCAGTTACATGGGCTTCATCGTCGTTCTGCTTGAACTCTGGATGTTGATCCGGCAATCGTACTCCAAGATCCTGCCGAAATACCAGGCGGGCGGAAATCTGTTCGAGTTGATCGTCAAGTACACGTCCAAGTACTGGCTGTTCCTTCTGATCGGGCTCGGGCTGATGCTGTTCTGCCTGTTCTATCAGCGCGGAAAGCGGTTCTCGAAAGGAAAGTTCATCGCGCTGGTCGTGCTCGGCGCCGCCTGCATGCTCTATACGCTGGTATTGCGGCTCGAGAGTTTCACCAAGACGAGCGGCTCGGTCACCCCGGTCATGGCGGGGATCATGAACGCCATGCTGGTCTCGATCTACGTTTTTCTGTTCGTGATCGGCGCGACTATCGTGACCTACGCCTGCTTCAACTACCTGAAAGGCAAGCGGATCGCGATCCTCGAACACGTGGCGGTCACGTCGTTCACGCTCGTGTGTCTGGCGTTCGGCGTCTTCGTTTCGTACAGCGATTTCTGGGGCGGAAAAGAGATCATCTGTTTCTTAACGATGGTCATCTACGTCGGGTGTCTGCTGATCTACCGACCGTATATCACCGTCCTGATCCTCGGCGCCAGTTTCTACGGGTTCTACCGGATCCTGCTCACTTTTGAAGAGGGGCTGACTTTCAAAGCCCAGGAAGTGCAGATCAGCGGCGTGATGCGCAAGATCATATCGGGCGACGCCGTCAACTACGTCACCTTCTTCATCTCGCTCACGACCATCTGCTTCGCGATCTATCACGGGCGGCTGGTCGAGGCGCGCAAATCCAAGGCGCTCGAAAAGAGCGCGACCGAGGATCAACTCACCGGGCTGTTCAACTACAACCACTTCTCCGAGTTGGCGACCGAACAGATCCGGAACGCGACGGGCGACCTGTCGGAAAACGTTCTGCTCTTCGTCGACGTCCACAACTTCAAGGCGTTCAACGACCAGAGAGGGTTCGAGGCGGGCGATAAGTTTTTGACCGCGATCGCCGGGTATATTTCCGAGGTGTTCCGCGGTTCGCTCTACGGGCGGCAGGCGGACGACCACTTCGTCGTGCTGACCAAGACCGACGGGCTGACCGAAAAACTCGACGCGCTGAACGAAAAGGTCAGCGACTACGACGACGAGATCCTGCTCGGGATCAACTGCGGCGGCTATCACCTGAACGCGAGCAGCGAGGATCCGCGCGTCTGCATCGACCGCGCGCGCTACGCCGCCCACCTGATCAAGAACCGGTTCCAGACCGTCTACATCGAATACGACAAGACCATGAGCGAGGCGTACCGCAAGCGTCTGTACGTCATCAACAACATCGACAACGCGGTCGAAAACGGCTGGATCGTCCCGTTCTATCAGCCGGTGGTCTGGTCGGATACCGAACAGGTCTGCGGCTGCGAGGTGCTCGCCCGCTGGATGGATCCGGTCTACGGACAACTCTTCCCGAACGAGTTCGTCCCGGTTTTGGAAGAATACCGCCTGATCCACAAACTCGACCGCGCGATCTTCGAGTTCGC
>CACYZS010000006.1 GCA_902778985.1 uncultured Ruminococcus sp. | reverse complement strand
AAGCACGAGCAGCAGATCAGGTGCCGGTCGAGGGTAGCGAAATACTCCCCGAGCATCTCGCCTTCGAGCCGCCCTTCCTCGTGTCCCGGATAGATCGCGACGAGCAGGATCCCGTCGTGATCGAGCAGTTCGATCGCCCCCCGCACGGCTTGCATGGTCGTTTCGCGCAGGGTGGTCACCTGCTTCTTCCCGCTCCCGGGCAGGTACCCGAGGTTGAACATCACGGCTTTTACCGGTTCTTTCACGAATTCGAGTATCCGGTGATGCGACGCGTGGATCAGGGTATAATTCTCGGGGCACCCCTGCGCCTGCAGGTGCGCCTTGGTGGAGACGAGCGCCTCCTCCTGAATATCGAAAGCGTACACGCGCCCGGTTTCCCCGACGCTCTGTGACAGGAACGCGGTATCGTTCCCGTTCCCCATCGTGCAGTCGACCGCGACGTCCCCCGGACGAAGGTGCGCGAGGATAAAGCGTTTCTGCAATTCCAACAGATCCACCATATGGTTCAACCCTTTTGCCATTCCCCGATCCTTTCCGGCAACACGTACGCCGTATAATTGGTCTTATAGATCACGAACCCGGGGCGCGCGCCCGCGGGCTTCTTCACGTTGCACACGCGCGTATAATCCACCGGCACCGTCGCGCCCCCGGCGGCGTTGGCTTTCGAGTAACCCGCCGCGAGCGACGCCGCAAAGGTATAGTCCTCGGCGGACGGCTCCGCCCCGTCGCAGAGCAGGATCACGTGCGACCCCGGCACCCCCTTCGCGTGGAACCACAGATCGTTGCGCGCGGCGACCTTGAAGGTCAGATGATCGTTCTGCAGATTGTTCCGCCCGATCAAAACCCGGTACCCGCCCGGCGTCGCCGTCTCGGTCGGACGCGAGGGCTTGTTCTGCTTCGTCGGGGCGTAGTTCTTCATGCGCGACGCGTAGCCCGCGCGATAAAGTTCGTCGCGGATATCGGCAAGATCCTGTTCGGTCTCCGCCCGGTCAAGAAAACTCTCCACCGTATCGAGGTACTCGATCTCCTCGCGGCAGCGCGCGATCTGCTCGGTCAAGACCGCCTTCGCCGTCTTCGCCTTGCGGTAGTGCTTGTAGAACCGCTCCGCATTGTCCGCGGGCGAGAGCCGCGGATCGAGTTCGACCGTCGCCTCGGCGGGCGGATCCGCCGTATAGTCGATCAGGGAAACGACGCGATCCCCGCGCCGCAGCCGGTACAGGTTTGCGATGATCAGGTCCCCCGTCCGGCGGTACTCTTCCCCGCGCGCCGTGTCGGCAAGTTCCGCGGTCTGCGCGTCCAACTTCCGTGAAAGCCGCCCCTTCGCCGCAGACAGCAACCGGATCAGATCCTGCGCCCGCTGCCGCGTCCGCTCGATCCGGTCGCGCTCGGCAAAGAACGCGTCGAACACCCCCGCGAAGTCCGGGTACGCCCGGTTCTCGTACCCCGCGCCGCGATAGGTCTCGGGCGCGTAGGCGAAATCCGCCGGCGTCCCGTCGGGAGAAAGCACCAGCGTCGGCGTCACCCGACCCGCGTCAAGATCGGCAAACCACCGGGAGAAGATCCCCCAGACCGTTTCCGCCGGAACCTCTCCGCAGAGCGCGTCCGCGCCCCCTGCGCGGAAAGCGATCTCCTGCGCCACCTGCCGCGACGTGCCGAGATAGGTCGACAGAATGAACTTGTCGAGCGGCAGTTCCGGGGGATACGCGGCGTATTTTGCGAAAAACCCCTCCCGCGTCTCGTCGATCGGGGACGCCTTGTCCTGCGGCGGGGGGAGTTCGTACTTCATGCCGGGCAGCACCTGCCGCAGACGGCTGGTCGTGAAATCGACCGGGCGCAGGACCGCCACGATCCGCTCCTCGGCGTCAAGCAGCATCAGGTTGCTGTACTTCCCCATCACCTCGGCGACCAGTACCTTTTCGGTCGCGTAGCCCATCTCGTCGTAGCCCGCGAACACCAGCCGCGCGGCGCGCTCGAACCCGATCTGCTCACAGCGGAGCAACCGCGCTCCGGCAAGATGCTTGCGGAGCAGCATACAGAACATGGGCGCCGCCACCGGATTTTCGCGCGACAGATCCGACAGCGCGATGCGCGGAGAGGAAGTCCCGGCATTGATGACCAGCCGCCGGACCGATTTGCCCAACCGGAGCGTCAGCGTCACTTCGTCGCGCGCCGGTTGATAGATCTTTTCGAGTTTCGCGCCGTCGCCCGCCGCCCGGTTGATCTCGCCGATCACCGCGCGGAGCATCCCCGCGTCGTACGCCATGCCGTTCCCCCCTTCCGTGAATGTAAAGTTTTATTTACGCGCCCTGAATACGGGCGTGTCAGCGCCCCGCTTTGCGCAGCACGAACGAGCACGCCTGCCCGATCTGCAGATATCCCGCCGCCCGCGCGACCTTCGCCGACGCGACGTTGGAATAGGTGCAGCGGTATTCGGGCGTCAGTCCGCGCGCCGTGATCTCTTTGGTCAGCCCGGATAGACACGAGACCGCGTACCCGCGCCGCCGCGCCGCCGGGACCGTTTCGACCCCGATCTCGAGCGTGCCGCCCGGCTCGCGTTCGTCGGGCGAGGCGTGCGTGACGGCGACCGAAACGATCTTGCCGCCGTCCGCCTGCCCGAAACAAAGCCGCCCGTCTTCTACGCTCTCGGCGATATCAAAGGTCGTTCGGTTGTTCTTTTCGTCGTTTGCCGTCAGCACCCGCCCGCCGGGGAGCGGTTCTTTCGGCGTCCCGTCCGTGGGGAAGCGGAAGATCCGGCAGTGCCGCACCGTGTAGCGGGTGCAGAGGTATCCCCACTCGGCGCTCGCCGCGGCGATCCCGTCGCGGAGCCAGGTCAGCGCCGCGTCCGAAAACGGTCGGTCGGAGTAGAGCGACAAGAACCGTTTGCCGAGCGCGCGGAGCCGCGGGATCACGGTGACGGTCAAGCCCGCCTCGGGGGTTTGACAGAGTTCGACGGAGATCAGGATATCCCAGTCGTTTTCAAAGACGAACGCCTCGCCTTCGCGGTCAATTTTCAGCACCGAACAGCACCCCCTTCACTTCAAAGAGGTCGGACAGCACCCGGCACCCGAGCGCGTCGAGGTCGGCGTCCGAGGTATGCCCGCCCCGGACGAGCAGGCAGTCGAACCCGGCGGCGGAAGCGCAGGCAAGATCGTGTTCGGTATCCCCGATCATCAGGCACGGAAAGGGTTTCCGTTCCTCTGCCCAGCGGCAGGCAAGCCCGGTCTTGTCGGGGGCGTAGATGTCTCCTCTCCCGACCACCTCGTCGAAGTAGCCGAGGATCCCGAGGTCGGATAACTGCTCACGGAGCATCCGCGCCTCGGTCGCCGAGAGCACCACCTGGCGCACTCCCGCGTCTTTAACGGCGGCAAGCGCCTCGACGACGCCCGCCCGAAGCGGCACGTCGCGTTCGCGGCTGCGGTATTCGGCGATCCATTCGTGCGCCAGTACCTCGTAGGGTTCGCGCGAAAAGTCGAAGCCCAGCCGGCGGTAATAGTCCTCGATCGGGAAACCGAAGACCTCGAAATACTTCCCACGGTCGGGGATCACGGGAAGCCCGCGGCGGGAGAGCATTTCGTTGGCGCAGAGAATCCCGAGATCCACGTCGTCGAGCAGCGTGCCGTTGAAGTCCCAGACCACGGTTTTGTAGCGCCCGAGAATACCCATTCCGATCCCCCCTTCCGTTTTTGTCTATTGTAGCACAGATTTCCCGAAATGTCCACCGGAACTTGATTTTTTTCGCCTTTCGTGGTAAAATAAAAACCGTCGGGCGAAAAGAAAAAAAAGAACGCCGCACCCTGCGGTGCGGCGTCGACGCGGTCAGGCGTCGTCTTCGTCGTCCTTGACGTACACGGTCTTGCCTTCGTCTTCGGTCTGCGCGGCGCGTCCGGGGATCACGATCCCGGAGCGGAAGCACTTGGCTTCCTCGCGGCGAAGCGCGTCGCTCTTTTCCTTCTCGTTCTTTTCCGCGGCAAGGTCGCACTCGACCTGTTTGGCGAACACGGGATCGATCGCCGAGAGGAACTTCCCGAAGGTGTCGGGGTACACGAAGGTCTTCACGCCGCAGTCAAAGCGGATCGACAGGTATTTGCCGTTCGCCCCCTCGACCGTCCCTTCGCCGAGCGTTTTATGTCTTACGATCTGACCGATCACTTCCATATCGAAGGATCTCCTTCCGTCTGCCGGAGCGTGTCGCCCCGTGTTGGATAGGACGAATTGTAGCAGTAATATATGACTTGAGTGTGAACAAAGCAAGAATTCTTTTTTAATGATTTGTGGAACTCGTCGCTTTTTCCGTTTGTATTCTATGACGGGACCGCAATTCTTGCCAAAAATGAGAGGGGGAAAACCGATGTTTGCCGTTATGGTCATTGAGGACGACGAAGTTACGCGCCGCCTGATGTGTCAGGTATTGCGCCGGGGCGGTTACGATCCGATCCCCGCGTCCGACGGCGTCGAGGCGCTCGCCCTGATGGACCGCTACCACGTCGACCTGTTTCTGCTCGATATCATGATGCCGGGCATGGACGGGTTCGAGTTCATCCGCACCATCCGCGGCAGCCGCTTTGAGACCCCGATCCTGATGACCACGGCGAAGGGTTCGCTCTCGGACAAGCGCCTGGCGTTCTCCGCCGGGGCGGACGACTATATGGTCAAACCCATCGACGAAGAGGAACTCTTGCTCCGCGTCTCGGCTCTGCTCCGGCGGGCGAAGATCGCGACCGAACGCCGCCTGACGGTCGGGCAGTATACCTTGAATTACGACGCGCTCTCGGTCACGCGCGAGGGCGCGGGCGAGGAGATCCTTCCGCAAAAGGAATTTCTGCTCCTCTTTAAGTTGCTCTCCTACCCGGGCAAGATCTTCACCCGTCGACAGTTGATGGACGAACTCTGGGGCATGGAGTCGGATACCGACGAACGCACCGTCGACGTCCACGTCAAGCGCCTGCGCGACCGGTTCCCCGACTGCCGCGATTTCGAGATCGTGACCATCCGGGGGCTGGGCTACCGTGCCAACCTCAACGGGGAGGAAAAGAAATGACGGTCGGCGGCTTCTTCCGTGGGCTGAAACGGCGGATCGGGGCGATCCTGCACTCCTTCCGTTTCACCATGATCGGCTCGGTCTTTCTGATCATGCTTGCCTCGTCGATCATCGCGGGCGGCGTCACCTCGGCGGTCTATCACGCCAATCCGGGGGGTTTTACGCGCTACACTCCGGTCATGCTGGTCCTGATCGCGCTGCCGGCAAGCATTTTGCTCGGCACTTTCTTCTCGGTCATCGTCTCGAAACAGATCCTGCGACCGGTCGACGACCTGATCCGCGCGACCGAACGAATCTCGCGCGGCGACTTCTCGACGCCGGTCCCGGTGCGTTTCCGCAAGAACCAGTTCAGCCGCCTGATCGAATCCTTCAACGAAATGGAGCGTGAACTTTCGGGCATCGAGATCTTCCGCAAGGACTTCATCGGGAACGTCTCGCACGAGTTCAAGACGCCCCTGAACGCCATCCGCGGCTACGTCCGCGAACTCTCGGATCCGTCGCTCTCGAAAGAGGAGCGCGACGAGTATATCCGCATCATCACCGAGGCGTGCGACCGCCTGACCGGTATGACGACCGGGATCCTTCTGCTCTCCAAACTCGAAAACCAGCGGTTCGTATCCGAACGCGAGGAATTCGACCTGACCGAACAGGTCCGCGACGTGATCCTGATGCAGGAGCGCGACTGGACGAAAAAAGAGATCGAACTTTCGCTCGATCTCGACGAAACCGTCACCTATTCCTCCAACGCCGAAATGCTCTTCCACGTCTGGGAAAACCTGCTCTCGAACGCGATCAAGTTCTGTCCCGAACGGGGCGGCGTCATCAAGATCGCCTGCCACCGGGCGGGAAACGGCGTTTCGGTGGTCTTCTCGGATAACGGCGCGGGTATGACCGCGGAAACCGAGAAGCACATCTTCGAGGCGTTCTACCAGGGCGACACCTCGCACAAGGCGGAGGGCAACGGACTGGGGCTGCCGCTCGTCAGGCGCATCGTCGACCTGCACGGCGGACGCGTCGACGTCGTATCAAGTCCCGGCGAGGGGGCGACCTTCACGGTCTACCTTCCCGACGAGGTCACGCCCGCCGATAGGTGAGCAGCAGGAATTCCGCCCCGACGGTAAGACTTCGGAGGGCGGCGAGCCGCTCTTTTCCCGCGGGCGGGGTGCGGTAGCAATAGGGCGTCATGTGGAAAAGATCCTCGATCTCGGAGGGGGTTTTCAGGGTGAAGACCGTTTTGATCTCCTTCGCGCCGCAGAACTTGAACCCCTCTTCCTCAAAATCCGCGACCTCGTTCTCGTAGGGTCGATCGTACAGAACTTCCTTTAAGGTGAACAGATGCCGTCGGTCGGGGATCGCCCGGAACAGGTATCCCCCCGGGCGCAGCACCCGGATAAACTCCTCGCCCGCGTAGGGCGAGAACGCCGAGATCACCCCGTCGACCGAAGCGTCGGCAAGCGGCAGACGGTAGACCCCCGCCACCAGCGGAAAGAGCCGTCCCGCGCGCGCCTGCTCGCGCTTGGCGCACTCTCTGACCGCCTCGGGCGAAATGTCGAGGGCGATCAGGCGGGAGGACGGCAGGCGGTCGGCGACGGCGGCGGTATAGTACCCCTCGCCGCACCCGGCGTCCAGGAGCAGCGGGCACTCAACCGAAAGCCGCTGGGCGATCTCCCCGGAGAGCGCATCTGACAACGGCGCGTAACTCCCCGTCGCCAAGAACCGGCTGCGCGCCGCGATCATGCCGGCGTCGTCCCCGTGGTTCCCCCCTGCGGCGGAAGAAAGGTTCAGCGTTCCCTTTGCCGACAGGTCAAAACAATGCCCCGCAGCGCACTTCACCGTCCCGCCGGCGCGGGTAAGCGACGCGCGGCAGACCGGGCAGAGCAGGGCGGGATACGCCCAGTCGAAAAGCGTATAGTCTCTCACGGCAAAAGCCCCCTTTCCCCGGGCGACGTCCCGGAATCAACGAATAGAAAGAAGCAAACGAATGAACGGAAAAATGATCGGCGTGGATTACGGCGACGTCCGGACCGGGATCGCCTCGTCCGACCTGCTCGGACTGATGGCGTCGGCGGTCTGTACCGTCAAGCCGGGCGGTATGAAGAATACCGCCGTTGAAGTGGCGAAGATCGCGAAGGCGCAGAACGCCGTCGGGATCGTCGTCGGAATGCCGAAAAACATGGACGGCAGCGAGGGACCGCGCGCGGACGTCGTGCGCGCCTTCGTCGACCTGCTCCGCTCGGAAACGCCGCTCCCGATCTTCTTTGAGGACGAGCGCATGACGACGATGGAAGCCAACCGGTTCCTATCGGCGACCGAAACCTACGGCAAAAAGCGCAAAGAGAAGGTCGACGCGCTCTCGGCGGAACTGATCCTGCAGAGTTGGCTGGACCGCAAACGCCGCGCCGAAGCGGCAGAGAACGGCAACTGAGGCGGCGTCGGCAGAAAAAAGAAAGACAGGGGAAAAGCGCCCTGTCTTTTCTTTTCCCGTCAGTCCCAATCGTACCACTTTCCGTAAAAATGCTTGAGGAACTTGCCGAAAGATTTGTCCAGATACCTGCTCGGTTCGGAACTCTGGAAATAGCGCAGCCCGATAAAGACCAGCGTTTGCGTTTCGTCGTTATACCCGAACGCGGTAAAATGTTTCGGATAGAAGGAACCGCGCCATTTGTTATTGAAATCGCACCTGATATAGAACGTAAACCCGTACGCGACCGTACCGTCGAGCGAATCGTCGCGGACCTCGTCCCGGTTGTCCAGACGGGATTGCTTCGCGTTCCGGTAGGTCTCGGCGTCGTCGTAGGTCAGCCAGACGAAGGATCTTTCCGCCTTCGTATCCACTCCGAACGCCGGGATACCGCCCCAGAACGAGAAGAGGAACGCCTTCCTCCGATAATAGTGAAATCCCCCGTCCCGGTACGGATACTCGGTCAGAAACGATTGCTCGACCAGATGCTCGTCAAGAATATCCGATCCTTCGGGATCCCACTTGTCAAACCCGCTTAGTTTCGTCGTGTTGCGAAAGACAACAAGGATAACGGCTCCCGCCACGATCGCAAAAAAGATCACGACGGGCAGGACGATCGAAAGGATCCGTTTTACGCGCTTCTTGCGTTCCATATTTACCTCCGTTTCCGTATCTGTCGGATACCGTGGCTCCCCGCTTCCCCGAAAAGCAAAGTTTTCTTTACATTCCGATAAGGGCGGGCGCGGTAACTGAAGTAGCGTACCGGGTGACGGCCCGGGGGCTCGTCGGTTTTCCCCGGTTGGCGCCCGTTTTTTCCGTTTGCGCCCGGTTTTTCGGATTATTCAGCCGACCGGCTGGGCGTCCGAGAGGAATTTGATCCCGGCGGCGCGGCGGATCGCGTCGAGGGTCTGAACGGTCTTGCGGCTGATCGCGAGGAAGGGTTCGGGATCCAGTTCCCCGCGGATCGCGTCGCGCAGATCCGCCGCCTCGTAGATCATGTTGTTCTCTGCCGGGAAATAGGGCAGCGTATCGGCTTTTCCGCCCGCCGACGCGAAGTCGACGCGCGTCGTTCCCGAAAGGCGGTCGATCATGACCGAGCCGTTCTCGCCCGAGACGACGCTCGGGGTGTTGACGTCGGCGATCTTCGACCAGATCAGGGTCGATTGGAACCCGTCGTAGTCGAGCGTCGCGCTCCCGTTGCCCTCAAATCCGTTCGGGAGAAAGTCGGACGACGCCTCGATCTTGTTCGGCGTCCCGAAAAGCGCGACGTTCAGCGCGACCGGGTAGACGCCGATGTCCATTACGGCGGCGTTCGAGAGAACGGGGTCGAAAGCGTTCAGGATCAACCCCTGTTTGTAACTGTCGTAGCGCGAGGAGTACTGACAGTAGATGAACTCGGCGCGCCGGATCTTCCCGAGCCCGTCGACCGTTTTGCGGATCAGGGGGAAAACCGGGTCGTGCAGGATCCGCATCCCCTCCATCAGAACCAGTCCGCGCGAACGCGTCTCGGATACGAGAAGGTCGAAACGGGCGGTATCGGTGGTCAAGGGTTTCTCGCACAGAACGTGCTTGCCCGCCCGCAGGGCGTCGAGCGCCTGCCCGTAATGGACGACGTTCGGCGTGGCGATATAGACGGCGTCGACGTTCGGATCGGACAAAAACCCGTCCCATTGATCGGTAAAAGAGGGTACCCCGCACTCTTTGGCGTAGCGCTCCCCGGTTTCGGACGTCCGGGAATAGACGACGCGCGCCGACACGCCCGGCGTCGCGTGCAGCGCCGCAGCGAACTGGCGACTGATCTTTCCCGTCCCGACGATCCCGATCCCGAGATCGCGACCGATCCCGTCCCGCATATCCTTCATTTACCTTCCCCTTTCGCCGCTTCGGCACCCCGGGCGGCGCTCCTTTTCAAAAATCGTTTTTTTGCCCGCAAAATCGCGTTTTTATCCTTGACAAACCCTTTACACAATGATACAATATTGTCTAAGTTATTCACGCACGGTGATTAATTATTCACGCGATACGCCCGCGTCGAGCCCGAGCAAACGGCGCGCGTTGCGGAAGCGGATCAGGGCGAACTGCTCCTCTGAGAGCGGGAGGCTTGACAGCACCCGGTCGATATCGGCGGGATCCCGCCACGGGTAATCCGAACCGAAGAGGATCTTATCCGCCCCGTGCCGCGTGACGATGCGGAGCAACTGCTCCTGCGGCAGATGGTCGATCCCGTAGGAAAGATCGAAGATGACCTCGCGCCCGACCAGTTCTTTTTCCACCTCGTCCCAGAGCCCGTAGCCGCCGATATGCGCGACGATCACCTGTCCGTTCCCCTCGCCGAGCGAGGAGAGCAGGGTGGAAAGCCGCTTCGGCGTCGCGCGCACGTCGCTCGGAAACGCGATGTCGACCCCGCCGTGCAGCACGACGTGAAGACCCAGCCGTTTCGCCTCTCGCACCACCCGGATCACACCCGGATCGTCGGCGTAGTGCCCCTGATAGTCGGGGTGCAGTTTGACGCCCCGGAAACCGTCTGCGGCAAGTTCCGCCAGTTCCCGTTCGGGTTCGGCGGCGTCGGGGTGGATCGCGCCGAAACTCATCACCCGTCCCCCGCGTCGGTTGATCTCCCGGGCAAACCGGTTGATCGACGCCGCCTGATCGGGGCGCGTCGCGATGGGGAGATTGACGCACAGCCCGACGCCGGCGCGCTTGGCTACGCGTTCGAGATCGTCGAGCGTCCCCGCCCCGCCCTCGGGTGCGATCCCGCCCGCTTTCGCGAGCGCGGCGACCGTCGCCGGAGCGATCTTGTCGGGGAAAACGTGGGTGTGAAAATCGACCGTTTCCATGGCGTTCCTTTCATCGCCGCTCCGCCCGTCTGACGGTCGGCGAAAAATACGATACCAGTATACCGTATCCCACCGAAAAAATCAAGTACTCCCGAGTAATTCGGGCAGGAGGACAGTTATGTTTTTTCAGAAAGACATCGAGACCATGCCGAGAAAGGAACTCGAGCGCCTGCAACTCGAGCGGCTCCGCCATCAGGTGGACTACTGCGCGCAGAACGTTCCCTTCTACGCCAAGCGGCTCGCCGAGGCGGGCGTGACCGCCGAGAAGATCAAGACCCTCTCGGACGTCAAGTACATCCCGCTGACCACCAAGGCGGACATCCGCGACAACTATCCCTACGGTCTGTTCGCCGTCCCGATGAAGGACATCGTCCGGATCCACGCCTCGAGCGGCACGACCGGGAAACCGACCGTCGTGGGCTATACGCGCAACGACCTTGACAACTGGTCGGACTGCGTGGCGCGTCTGATCCGCGCGGTGGGCGTCGACGACAGCGATATCGCGCAGGTCTCGTTCGGCTACGGACTGTTCACCGGGGCGCTCGGTCTGCACTACGGGCTTGAAAAGGTCGGGTGCGCCGTGATCCCGGTCTCCTCGGGCAATACCGAAAAGCAGGCGATGCTCTTAAAAGACTTCGGCACCACCGTCCTCATCAGTACGCCGTCCTACGCGATGTATATGAGCGAAGTGGCGAAGAGCATGGGCATCACCCGCGAAGAACTGAAACTCCGGATCGGTCTGTTCGGCTCGGAGGGCTGCACCGACGCGCTGCGCGACAAGATCGAGCAGGGCTTCGGGCTGTTCTCGACCGACAACTACGGCATGAGCGAACTGATGGGCCCCGGCGTGTCGGGCGAATGTCATCTCCGCTGCGGACTGCACGTCAACGAGGACCACTTCCTGCCCGAGATCATCGATCCCGAGACCGGCGAGCCGCGCGAACGCGGCGAGAGCGGCGAACTGGTGGTCACGACGCTGACCAAAGAGGGGATCCCGCTCCTGCGCTACCGCACCAAGGACCTGACCCGCCTCAACTACGAGCCCTGCGCCTGCGGACGGACGTTTGCCCGTATGGACAAGGTGCGCGGCCGTTCGGACGATATGCTGAAGATCCGCGGCGTCAACGTCTTCCCGTCCCAGATCGAGAGCGTCATCGCGGCGATCAGCGGGATCGCGCCGCACTACGAACTGATCCTGACCCGCCAGAACTACACCGACTATCTCGAGGTCCGGGTCGAGTTGACCGACGCCTCGCTGCTCGAAAACTACGCCGCCCTCGACGGGCTCCGTCAGACGGTGGTGGCGAAACTGCAGACCGTCCTCGGCATCAAGGCGAAGGTGACGCTCGCCGCGCCGTCCTCGCTCAAGCGCTACGAGGGCAAAGCGAAGCGGATCATCGACCGCCGTAACGAAAATCCCGACTGAACCGAAGCGAAAGGATAGAACCAATGAAGAAACTGATGATCGGGAACGAGGCGGTCGCACGCGGTCTCTACGAGGGCGGCGTGTCGGTCGTCGCGAGTTATCCCGGTACCCCCTCGACCGAGATCACCGAGTTCCTCTCGGAATACCGTGACCTCTACTCCGAATGGGCGCCCAACGAAAAGGTCGCGACCGAGGTCGCCTTCGGCGCGTCGCTCTCGGGCGTGCGCGCCGTGACGTGTATGAAGCACGTCGGACTGAACGTCGCCGCCGATCCCCTGTTCACCCTCTCCTATACCGGCGTCAACGGGGGGCTCGTGATCTGCGTCGCGGACGATCCCGCGATGCATTCCAGCCAGAACGAGCAGGACTCCCGCCACTACGCGAAGGCGTCGAAGATCCCGATGCTCGAACCGTCCGACTCGGCGGAGTGCCTCGCCTACGCAAAAGAGGCGTTTACGATCTCCGAGACCTTCGATACGCCCGTTCTGTTCCGCCTCTGCACGCGCATCGCGCACTCGCAGAGCGTGGTCGAGACCGGCGAACGCGTCGTCCCCGACGCGATCCCCTACGAACGCAAGGGCGAAAAGTTTATCATGATGCCGGGCAACGCCAAGAAACGCCACCCCTTCGTTGAGGAGCGGTTAAAGAAGTTGACGGCGTTTTCGGAGACCACCCCCCTGAACCGGATCGAGATGGGCGGCAAGCACGTCGGCGTCATCACGTCGGGCACCTGCTACCAGTACGTGCGCGAGGCGCTCGGCGATCAGGTCAGCATCCTGAAACTCGGTATGGTCTGGCCGCTCCCGGTCGATCTCATCAAGAACTTCGCCGCCTCGGTCGAACGCGTGGTCGTGATCGAGGAACTCGACGGCTTCATCGAGGATCACTGCCGGAACATCGGCGTCAAGGTCGACGGCAAATCCATCTTCTCCCCGATCGGGGAATACAGCCAGTCGGTGATCGCCGCCGCCTTCGGCATCGAGCCCAAACCGCACGTGGTGCTCGAAGATCCGATCCCCGCCCGTCCCCCGATGATGTGCGCGGGCTGCCCGCACCGCGGGATGTTCTACACGCTCAAAAAGAACGGCGTGACCGTCCTCGGCGACATCGGCTGCTACACCCTCGGCGCGCAGCCGCCGCTCGCGGCGATCGACTCGACCCTCTGCATGGGCGCGTCGGTCTCGGGATTGCACGGGTTCAACCGCGGACTGAAAGCGACCGGAAGACAGATGAAGACCGCCTGCGTCATCGGCGACTCCACCTTCGTACATTCGGGCATGACCGGGCTTGCCGATATTGCCTACAACGGCTCGAACTCCCTGATCGTCGTTTTGGATAACTCCATTACCGGTATGACGGGACACCAGGAGAACCCGACCACGGGTTACGACATCCACGGCGATCCCGCGGGCAAGATCGACCTCGAGGCGCTGGTCCGCGCGATGGGCATCAAGCGCGTGCGCGTGGTCGATCCCTACGACCTTGCCGCGACCGACGCGGCGGTGAAAGAGGAACTCGCGGCAGACGAGCCGTCGGTCATCATCTCCCGCCGTCCCTGCGTCCTGCTCAAACGCGTGAAGACCAACCCGCCGCTCGAAGTCAAGACCGACCTCTGCCGGAGTTGCAAGAAGTGCCTGTCGCTCGGGTGCCCCGCCGTCAGTTACCGCGACGGACACGCGGTTATCAACGACACGCTCTGCACCGGCTGCGGCGTCTGCGCCGGGCTTTGCCCGTTCCACGCCATCCAAGAAAAGGAGGTCCAGGCATGAAAACCGTCAACGTCATGATCGTCGGCGTCGGGGGACAGGGTTCCCTTCTCGCCAGCAAACTGCTCGGTAAAGTCCTGGTCGACGCCGGTTACGACGTCAAGGTCTCCGAGGTCCACGGTATGAGCCAGCGCGGCGGATCGGTGGTCACCTACGTCCGCTTCGGCGACAGGGTCGCGTCCCCGATCATCGACCTCGGCGAGAGCGACTTTATCCTCTCGTTCGAGAAACTCGAGGCGGCGCGCTACGCCGAATACCTCTCCCCGAACGGAAAGATCATCGTCAACACGCAGGAGATCGACCCCATGCCGGTCATCGTCGGCAAAGCGGTCTATCCCTCCCACGTTCTGAACGAACTCGAATCCAAGGACGTGACGGTCGACGCCGTCGACGCCCTCTCGCTCGCCGAGCAGGCGGGCACGGCGAAGGCGGTGAACGTCGTTCTGCTCGGACGGCTCGCCCGCCTGCTCCCCGCGATCCCGCGCGAGTCCTGGCTCGACGCGATCAGATCGTCGGTCAAGCCGAAATTCGTCGACGTCAACCTCCGCGCGTTCGACCTCGGCTACTCGCTCGACTGACCCCCGCGCCCGATTTCGTTTTCCCCCAAAAGGATAATTTTAAATAAAGAAGGAGATCTCAATGCAAAACCCCCAGCGTTACTGGCAGCCCGAAGCCGAGACCGCCTCGCGGGATCAG
>CACYZS010000005.1 GCA_902778985.1 uncultured Ruminococcus sp. | reverse complement strand
GCGGAATTCGGGGAGAAGCCCATACCGATACACGGTCCGCAGGCACATTCGAGCAGCCGCGCGCCGGCGGCGAGGATATCCGAGAGCGCCCCGCAATCCGAGAGCATCGAGAGCACCTGTTTGGATCCGGGCGAGACCGAGACCGAAACGCTGTCGTCGATCTTCTTCCCTTTCAGCATCGCGGCGACGCGGAGCAGATCGGCAAGACTGGAGTTGGTGCAGGAGCCGATGCAGACCTGATCCACCTTAACGTCAGACAGTTCCGAGACCGGCTTCACGTTGTCGGGACTGTGCGGACAGGCGACCAAGGGAGAGAGCGTCGACAGGTCGATGTCGATCACCCGGTCGTATTCGGCGTCGGGATCCGACGAGAGCGGCGTGTAGTCGTTTTCACGCCCCTCCGCGGCGAGGAACGCGCGGGTCACTTCGTCCGAGGGGAAGATCGACGTGGTCGCGCCGAGTTCGGTTCCCATGTTGGTAATGGTGGCGCGTTGCGGCACCGAAAGGGTGGAAACCCCCTCTCCGCCCCACTCAATAATGGAACCCACCCCGCCTTTGACCGACAGGATGCGAAGCAGTTCGAGCGAGACGTCCTTCGCCGACACCCACGGGCGGAGTTTGCCCGAAAGGCGGACGAGGATCATTTTCGGCATGGTGATATAGTAGGCGCCGCCGCCCATCGCGACCGCGACGTCGAGTCCGCCCGCGCCCATCGCGAGCATACCGATCCCGCCGCCGGTCGGGGTGTGGCTGTCCGAGCCGATCAGGGTCTTCCCCGGTTTGCCGAAGCGTTCGAGGTGGACCTGGTGGCAGATGCCGTTGCCGGGACGCGAGAAGCGCAGTCCGTACTTCTTGGCGACCGACTGGATGTAGAGGTGGTCGTCGGCGTTCTCAAACCCCGACTGGAGCGTGTTGTGGTCGATATAGGCGACCGACAGTTCGGTCCGGACGCGCGGGATCCCGATCGCCTCGAACTCGAGGTACGCCATCGTGCCCGTCGCGTCCTGCGTCAGGGTCTGGTCGATTTTAAGACCGATCTCCGAGCCGGGCGTCATGTCTCCCGAAAGAAGGTGTGCTTTGATGATCTTTTGTGCGATTGTCAGTCCCATGGTTATTCGTTCGTCTCCTTCAGGATGTGTTCCATTGCGTTCTTGATGTGTTCGACCGTGCGCGCTTCCGCCGCGACGGGGTCGTGGTTCGCGATCGCCTCGTAGATCATCCGGTGCTCCTTCGCCGACGAACTGGCGCGGCTGTGGTTGGAGACCGAGGCGAGCCGGTACTTCATGACCTTCTTATGCAGGGGGAGAAGCGCGTCCGCGAGGGCGGTGTTTCCGCTGAACCGGTAGATCAGACGGTGGAACAGACTGTCCATACCGCGGACGTGTTCGGGATCGTTCTTCGGGACGTAGAACTCCTGAAGTTCGAGGGATTCGCGCAACTCGGCGAGTTCCTCGTCGGTGATGCGTTTCGCCGCTTCCGCCGACGCGAGCCCCTCGATCCGCAGCCGGATCTCGAAAATGTCGCGCAGGTCTTTTTTGGTGACGCCGAGGATCAGGATCCCCTTGGTCGTGGTCTCGATGACGTGCTCCTGCTCGAGGCGGTGGATCGCCTCGCGGATGGGCGTCCGGCTGACGCCGAGTTCGTTGACGAGGTTCATTTCGGTCAGGATCGTTCCGCGCGGGAACTTGCCCGACAGGATCTCGTTTTCAAGCCGCTCGAACACCTGTTCGGCGAGCGAAATCGTTCTGTGTTCCATTCCGTTTTCTCCTTTTGATCAGAGTCGGCGCAGTTTGCCGCCCGAGAGTTCCTCGATCTTCTCTTCAAGTTCCGCCGTCGAGAGCGAGGTCTGCCGTCCGTCCTCGTACTCCTTGTCGATCCATTCTTTCAGCGCCGCGACCAGCGGATCGTGCTTGCCGACCGCCGCCTCGCCCGAAAGCCCGTAGTTACCGTTGATCCAGTAGGCGATACCGGCGAGCCCCGACGCCTTCCCGATCATGACCGACGCCGGGCGGTTGAGGATCTTTCCGGTGTCGAAAATGTTGTAGATCTCCTCGTCCTTCATCAGTCCGTCGGCGTGGATGCCGGCGCGGGTGACGTTGAAGTTGCGTCCGACGAAGGGGGTCATCGGCGGGATCTTGTAGCCGATCTCGCGGGTGAAGTAGTCGGCGATCTCGGTGATGACGGTGGGATCCATACCGTCGAGCGAACCGCGCAGCGACGCGTACTCGAAAACCATCTCCTCAAGCGGGATGTTCCCCGTCCGCTCCCCGATCCCGAGCAGCGAGCAGTTGACGCCGCAGGCGCCGTAGAGCCACGCCGTCGAGGCGTTGGCGACCGCCTTGCCGAAATCGTTGTGTCCGTGCCATTCGAGCATCTCGGACGGGACGTCGGAATAGTGCTGCAGACCGTAGATGATGCCCGGGACGCTCCGCGGGATCGCGACTTCGGAATAGGGCACGCCGTAGCCCATGGTATCGCAGGCGCGGATACGCACCGGGATCCCGGCGTCCTGCGACATCTTCATCAGTTCGTTGACGAAGGGAACGACGAAGCCGTAGAAGTCGGCGCGGGTGATGTCCTCGAGGTGGCAGCGCGGCATAACGCCGGCTTCAAACGCGTCGGCGACGGTTTTCAGGTAGTATTCCATGCACTGTTTGCGCGTCATCTGCATCTTCTTGAAGATGTGATAGTCGCTGCACGAGACCAGAATACCGGTCTCGCGGACGCCGAGGTCGCGCACCAGTTTGAAGTCCTCGCGGCTCGCGCGGATCCAGGTCGTGATCTCCGGGAACTTCAGCCCGAGTTCCTGACACTTCGCGAGCGCCTCGCGGTCCTTTTTACTGTACACGAAAAACTCGGTCTGACGGATGATCCCGTAGGGGCCGCCGAGTTTCGACATCAGTTTGTAGAGATCGACGATCTGTTTGACCGTATACGGCTCGACCGACTGCTGACCGTCGCGGAAACTGGTATCGGTGATCCAGATATCTTCCGGCATCCCCATCGGAACGCGGCGGTGGTTGAACGCCACGCGCGGGACGTCGGTGTACGGGTAGACGTCGCGGTAAAGGTTGGGCTCCGCAACGTCCTGCAGCGCGTAGCGGTAGTTTTTCTGTTCGAGAAGGTTTGTTTTCGGGGAAATCTCAAGCATTATCGGTCTCTCCTTTCAGAATTGTATACAATTATACCAAAATGTACGTCTTCTGTCAATACGTAGATACAAGAAAATCCGTTTTTTTCGGCGGGGGCTTGAAAAGTGCCTTCAAACCGACGAAAAAAGCCGCTTCGGGACGCAAAAAAAGGAAAAGATTGTTCTCTTTGTCTTGCAATCCGGCGCGACTTGTGGTATACTGTTTCAAGGGTATGCGTGCGCCCAACGGTCGCGCGCGACCGAACTCTGAAAACGGAAGGGCAATTCCATGGTCAAAGCGATTGTCGGCGCCAACTGGGGCGACGAAGGAAAAGGCAAGATCACAGACGTTCTGGCGGCAGAATCTGACGTCGTCGTCAGATTTCAGGGCGGATCCAACGCCGGACACACCATCATCAACGAGTACGGGAAGACGGCGCTCCACCAACTTCCCTCGGGGGTCTTCTATCCCCATATCAAGAACATCATCGGGAACGGCGTCGCGCTCGACGTCGACAAGTTCTTAAAAGAAGTCGAGTCGGTCCGGGAGAAGGGGGCGAACCCCGACCTGATGGTCTCCGACCGCGTGCAGATCGTGATGCCCTACCATATCCTTTTCGACGTTGCCGAAGAGGAGCGGTTGAAGGGTGCGGCGTTCGGCTCTACCAAGAGTGGGATCGCGCCGTTCTATTCCGATAAGTACGCCAAGATCGGCTTCGAGATCTGCGAACTGATGGACGAGGACTACGCGTACAAGAAACTGGTGCGCGTGCTCGAGGTCAAGAACCTGATCCTCGGCAGTCTCTACCACCGCGATCCCATCAACGCCGACGAACTGTTTGCCGACCTGATGAAGAAGCGCGACGCGATCCGCCCCTACGTGGGCGACAGTTTCGCGTACCTGCGCGACGCTCTGAAAGCCGGCAAGAACGTCCTTTTGGAAGGGCAACTCGGCAGTCTGAAAGATCCCGACCACGGTATCTATCCGATGGTGACCAGTTCGTCGACCCTCGCCGGATTCGGCGCGGTCGGCGCGGGGATCCCGCCCTATATGATCCGCGACGTGATCTGCGTGACCAAAGCGTATTCGAGCGCGGTCGGCGCGGGCGCCTTCGTGTCCGAGATCCTTGATCCCGAGAAGGCGCAGGAGATGCGCATTCGCGGCGGCGACGCGGGAGAGTTCGGCGCGACCACCGGACGTCCGCGGCGTATGGGTTGGTTCGACTGCGTGGCGACGCGCTACGGCGTCGAGATCCAGGGCGCGACCGAGGTTGTCTTAACCGTCGTCGACGCGCTCGGCTACCTTGACGAGATCCCGGTCTGCGTCGGTTACGAGACGACGGACGGCAAGGTCATCAAGAACTTCCCCACCACCCCGACGCTCGAGAAATGCAAGCCGGTATTGAAAGTGCTGCCGGGCTGGAAGTGCGACGTGCGCGGGATCACCAAGTACGCCGACCTGCCGAAGGAATGCCGCGACTACGTGGAGTTCATCGAAGGCGAGATCGGCGTGCCGATCACCATGGTCTCGAACGGACCGCGCCGCGACGAACTGATCTATCGGCGCTGAAAAAACGTTTTGTGAGGACTGCCGCCCCTGCGGGCGCGGCAGTCCTCTTGCACCAAAAACCGACCTGATCCAGAATACGAACGAAAGCGAGAAAGACAATGGGTAAATATTTCGGAACAGACGGGTTCCGCGGCGAAGCGAACGTCACCCTGAAAGGCATCCACGCCTTCAAGGTCGGCAGATTCCTCGGCTGGTATTACGGAAGCAATCTTGCCGGGTTCCCCGTGCCGGGGCACCGCACGAAGGTCGTGATCGGCAAGGATACGCGCCGCTCGTCCTATATGTTCGAGTATGCGCTGGCGGCGGGGCTGACCGCCTCGGGCGCCGACGCCTACATCATGCACGTCACCACCACCCCGAGCGTTTCGTACATCACGCGGCTTGACGATTTCGACTGCGGCGTGATGATCTCGGCGTCGCACAACGCCTTCGACGACAACGGCATCAAACTGGTCAACCGGTGGGGCGAGAAGATGGACGACGAGACCATCGCCCTGATCGAAAAGTACATCGACGGCGACCTGTCCGGCTTCGGCGTCGAGGGGGACGATCTTCCCTTCGCGACCGGACGCGAGATCGGGCAGATCATCGACCACGCCGCCGGGCGGAACCGCTACGTCGGCTATCTGATCTCGCTCGCGACGCGCAGTTTCAAGCAGTTGAAGGTCGGTCTTGACTGTGCGAACGGTTCGAGTTGGATGATCGCGAAATCGGTCTTCGACGCCCTCGGGGCGAAGACCTACGTCATCAACAACAACCCCGACGGCACCAACATCAACGACGGCGCCGGCTCGACGCACATCGAGGGGCTGCAGCGCTTCGTGCGCTCCAATCAACTGGACGTCGGGTTCGCCTTTGACGGCGACGCCGACCGCTGCCTTGCCGTCGACGAGAACGGCAACGTCGTGAACGGCGACCATATCCTCTACATCTTCGGTAAGTCGCTCTCTGCGAAGGGGCAACTGACCAACAACACCATCGTCGCGACCGTGATGTCGAACCTCGGACTGTTCCGCGCGCTCGACGAGGCGGGGATCGGCTACGAGAAAACGACGGTCGGCGACCGCTTCGTTTACGAATGTATGCTGAAAAACGGGCATTGCGTCGGCGGCGAGCAGTCGGGACACATCATCCTCTCCAAGTACGCGACGACGGGCGACGGTATCCTGACCGCCATCAAACTGACCGAATGTATGCTCGAACAGAAGAAGCCGCTCTCCGAACTCGCCGCCCCCGTGAAGATCTATCCGCAGGTGCTCGAGAACGTGCGCGTCACCGATAAGGACGCGATCGAAAACGATCCCGAGATCGTGAAACGCGTCGACGAGATCAACGCCGAACTCGGCAACAACGGTCGGCTCCTGCTCCGCAAATCGGGGACCGAACCGCTGATCCGCGTGATGGTCGAGGCCAAGGATGAAGCGACCTGCCACCGCTACGTCGACGAGGTCGCGGCGCTGGTCAAAAACAAGGCGGGGCTTGCCTGATCAGATCCGTGTGGAACCCTCTTCCCCTTCCCGGGAAGGGGGTTTCGTCCATTTTTTGAGGTGAATGATGAAAATCGGCGTCAGCAGTTACAGTTTTGACCGATGGCTCCGGGATAGCCGATGCGGCTACCGGGAGATGATCCGGCGTGCCGCCGGGATCGGTTTTGCCGGCGTCGAGTTCATCGACCTGGCGAATCCCGCGTGGGGGATCACGGGCGACGAGATCGCGCTTGCGCGCGAGGTGCGCGAGGCGGCGGACGCATACGGTCTTGCCGTTCCGGCGTACACCGTGGCGGCGGATTTCCTTTCGAGCGATCCCGACGCCGAAGCGGCGCGGATCTGCCGCAAGGTCGACGTCGCGAAGGCGCTCGGCGCGCCGCTTCTCCGGCACGACGCGAGTTTTCACCTGCGCGATCTTCCCGGCTACACGTGGGAGGACGGGATCGCCGAGATGGCGCCCCGGATCCGGCGTGTGACCGAGTACGCGGCGTCGGTCGGGATCCGCACCTGCACCGAGAACCACGGCTTTATCTACCAGGCGCCCGAGCGCGTGAAGCGCCTGATCGACGCGGTGGGACACGAAAACTACGGGTGGCTTATCGACGTCGGGAACTTTTCGGTGGTCGACCGAGACAATCTCGCCGCGGTCAAGGTCGCCGCGCCCTACGCGTTCCACGTTCACGCGAAGGACTTTCTGCTTCTGCCCGCCCCTGCGGCGGGGGAGCCGATCCCGGACGGCTTCAACCGTTCGCTTGCCGGCAACCTTTGGCGCGGGACGGTCCTCGGGTTCGGGAACGTCGACGTTGCCGCCTGTCTTTCTCTGCTGAAAGACGCGGGCTACGACGGGTGGGTGTCGCTTGAGTTCGAGGGGACGGAAGAGGTTCTTCCCGCCCTTACCGCGGGATACGCGTTCCTTGCCGACTGCTTATCTTGAAAGGAGACCTGTGATGTACCGTTTTCCGATCGGGGTGATGCTCGAATCTTTCCGGTTGCCGGATCGCGAGGCGATTCCGGCGGCGGCGCGGATCGGGGCGCAGGGGGTGCAGATGTACTGCACGGCGGGCGAGCACGCGCCGGAGAATATGACGCGCGACAAGAGGCGCGAGTTGCTCTCTATGCTGGGAGAGTCCGGCTTGGTCTTTTCGGCGATCTGCGGGGACCTCGGGCGCGGATTCGGGAACCCGGAGTTGAACCCGTCCCTGATCGAGAAGTCGAAGCGGATCATGGAGTTGGCGAAGGAATTGGGGTCGGACATCGTGACGACGCATATCGGCGTGGTGCCGGCGGATCCCTCGCACGACCGCTATAAGGTGATGCAGGAAGCGTGCCGGGAGTTGGCGGAGTTCGCCGACGGGTTGGGGTCGCATTTTGCGCTCGAGACCGGGCCGGAACCGTCCGACGTCCTGAAACAGTTCCTTGACTCGCTCGGTTCGCGCGGGGTGTCGGTGAATCTGGATCCCGCGAATCTGGTGATGGTGGTCGGGGACGACCCGGTGGACGCCGTGCGGAACCTGAAGGACTATATCGTGCATACCCACGCAAAGGACGGGATCATGGTGCAGCGCACCAATCCCGAATATATCTACGGCGTGACGCCGACGCCCGAGGACGTGCGCGGGGCGACTTTTTACCGCGAACTCCCGCTCGGGAAAGGAGACGTCGGGTTTCCCGCGTATCTTGCCGCGCTCGAAGAGGTCGGCTACCGCGGGTTCCTCACCATCGAACGCGAGGCGGGCGACGACCCCGCAAAGGATATCGGCGACGCCGCTGCGTTCTTGCGCAAAGTGATCGCCGAGGGGTGAAGAGGAACGAAAGGGAACGAAAGGGAACGCGCGCTTCTTGAAAGAAGAAGTACGCGCGCTTTCTTGAAAGAAAGCGCGGCAAAGAACTTCATTAGGGGAAAAAGAAAAGCAAAACGCCGTTGCGACGGCGTTTTGCGGTTTCAAAAACGGAACTGTTTCGTTTCTCTTTTCCGTGTGCGGGACGTCGAAGACGCCGTCCCCTACGATCAATTCTACGATGACCGCGCGAAACTCGCGCGGTCATCTCTATCTACCTGCGGACCGTGAACTGTTCAAATAAATACGCCGTCAGGCGTATATCATCCGCGCAAGCGGATATCATACTTTTCGGGCAACGAAAAGTATATCATCCGCGACCGAAGGAAGCGGATATCATTCAAAACCAGAGGTTTTGTGTTCTATGATCGGGGTTTTGTGTTCTGTTATTGCGGGGGCAGTGATGGCTTTGCAAGGAGTCATCAATACGCGCCTGACCGAGCGCGTCGGAATTTTTGAAGCCAACGTATTCGTGCAGGGGACCGCGTTTTTGCTCTCCTTTCTTGTGATGCTGATCTTCGGGCGCGGCAATCTCGCGGCGATCCGGGGGACCAAATGGGTGTACCTGCTCGGCGGCGTTTTGGGGCTCGTCATTACGGTCACGGTGATCCTCTCCATCAAGGGGCTGTCCCCGACCGCGGCGATCTCCATCATCCTGATCTCGCAACTCTTGACCGCCGCGCTGATCGACCTGTTCGGTTGGCTCGGCGCCGAGAAGGCGCCCTTCGGATGGCAGAAGTTCGTCGGGCTCGCGCTCATGATCGGGGGCATCATCCTCTTCAAATGGCGAACGATCAAAGGCTGAAAACGACTTTTTCGGGCTTTGCTCTTGACTGTTTTTGAAAATGTGGTATGATAGAGGGAGAAACACGAAAGGGGAATTGCCTTGGCTCCCTCGAACTACCACACCCACACCTGCTACTGTGACGGTCGCGACACGCCCGAAGAGTTGGTCCTTGAAGCGATCCGGCTCGGCTGCCCGGCGATCGGCTTCACGGGGCACTCCTATACGCCGTTCGACCTCTCCTACTGTATGACGCTCGAAAATACCGAACGCTACAACGAAGAGATTCCGCGGTTGAAGGAGAAGTACAAAGGAAAGATCAACGTCCTTTTCGGGATCGAGCAGGACTTCTTTTCCGCGATGCCGACCGACCGCTACGACTACGTGATCGGGGCGGTGCATTATATCGAAAAGGACGGCAACTACCTCCCGGTCGACGACTCGCGCGAGCAGCAGATCAAGGACGTCGAACGGTACTACGGCGGCGACTTCTACGCCTACTGCGAAGACTACTACCGTTTGGTCGGTCGGGTGTACGAGAAAACGAAATGCAAGATCGTCGCGCACTTCGACCTTGTCACCAAGTTCAACGAGGAAAACGATCTCTTCGACGTGAAGCACCCGCGCTATATCGCCGCCGTAGACGCGGCGATCGAAAAACTGCTCCCCTGCCCCGTCACGTTTGAGATCAATTACGGGGCAATCGCACGCGGATACCGCAAAACCCCCTACCCCGATCCCCGTATTCTGGATACCCTCACCCGAAACGGCGCGAAGACCGTCAAGACCTCGGACTGCCACGACAAGCGGTACTTACTGCTCGGGTTGTAATTTTCGCGCCGGGAGGCGCATATCGAATTGCCCGCGAGGGCAAATATATCGAAACGGACGCGTCAACCGACGCGTCCGTTATATCGAACGGAGCGCCACGCGCTCCGTATATCGAGCCGCGCGGCGTCTGCCGCGCGGCATTGTTTATTCAGAACAGACCTACAATCTTGCCGTCGGCAGTAACGTCGATCTTTTCCGCGGCGGGAACGCGAGGCAGACCGGGCATAGTCATAATGTCGCCCGTCAGCACCACGACGAAGCCGGCGCCTGCGGAGACCTTGACGTTCTTCACCGTGACCTTAAAGCCGGTGGGCGCGCCGAGTTTGGTCGGATCGTCCGAGAAACTGTACTGCGTCTTCGCGATGCAGACCGGCGTTTTGCCGAAGCCGAGTTTCTCGAGTTGCTCGATTTGTTTTTCCGCCTGCGGCAGGATCACGACGCCGTCGCCGCCGTAGATCTTCTTGACGACCGCCTCAATCTTCTCTTTGATCGGCTGTTTCTCGTCGTAGGAGAAGGTAAAGTCGCCCTTTTCCTCTTCGCAGAGGCGCACGACCTCGCGGGCGAGGTCCTCGCCGCCGCGTCCGCCCTCCGCCCAGACGGTGGACAGAACGGTGTTGACGCCGAGTTCGCGGCACTTCTTGATGATGAAGTCGATCTCGCTGTCGGTATCGGTCGGGAAACGGTTGACCGCGACCACGCACGGAAGTTTGTAGACGTTCTTGATGTTCGAGACGTGACGAAGCAGGTTCGGGATACCCTTCTCCAGCGCGTTAAGGTCCTCGGTCGCAAGCGCGGTCTTCGGAAGCCCGCCGTGCATTTTCAGGGCGCGGACGGTCGCGACCACCACGACGGCGGAAGGAACGAGACCCGCCATGCGGCACTTGATATCCAGGAACTTTTCGGCTCCGAGGTCGGCGCCGAAGCCGGCTTCGGTCACGGTGTAGTCGCCCATCTTGAGCGCCATTCTGGTCGCCACGACCGAGTTACAGCCGTGCGCGATATTGGCGAACGGTCCGCCGTGGACGAACGCCGGGGTGCCTTCGAGCGTCTGGACGAGGTTGGGCTTCAGGGCGTCTTTTAACAGCGCGGTCATCGCGCCAGCCGCCTTGAGGTCGCCCGCGGTCACGGGACGGTCGTCGTAGGTGTAGCCGACGACGATCCGGGAGATGCGCTCCTTCAGGTCGGAGAGCGAGGACGCGAGGCAGAAGACCGCCATG
Source organism: uncultured Ruminococcus sp. (assembly GCA_902778985.1). Classification (GTDB taxonomy): domain Bacteria; phylum Bacillota; class Clostridia; order Oscillospirales; family CAG-272; genus UBA1740. The sequence goes on along the minus strand of CACYZS010000005.1, from coordinate 3,837 downwards.
ATCTCGGACGCGACCGTGATGTCGAAGCCGTCCTCACGCGGGGTGCCGTTCGCCTTGCCGCCGAGCCCGTCGACGATGTTGCGGAGTTGCCGGTCGTTCATATCGACCGCGCGCTTCCAGGTGATCTTGCGCGGATCGATCCCGAGCGCGTTGCCCTGCTGAATGTGGTTGTCAAGCATCGCGGCAAGCAGGTTGTTCGCCGCGCCGATGGCGTGGAAATCGCCGGTGAAATGCAGGTTGATGTCCTCCATCGGGATCACCTGCGCGTATCCGCCGCCGGCGGCGCCGCCCTTGATACCGAACACGGGACCGAGCGACGGCTCGCGGAGTGCGACCGTCACGTCCTTGCCGATCCGCCGAAGACCGTCCGCCAGACCGATGGTCGTGGTGGTCTTCCCCTCTCCGGCGGGCGTCGGGGTGATGGCGGTGACGAGGATCAGTTTACCGTCCTTCTGCTCCTTCTTGTCTTCGAGCAGGGACAGATCGATCTTCGCCTTGCTGTTGCCGTACTGCTCCACGTAGCGAAGGTCGACGTGCGCGCGTTCCGCGATCTTCAGGATATGCTCCGGGGTGACCGATTGCGCGATCTCGATGTCGGATAAATACGCCATTGTTCTCGTCCTCTCTTCCTTTTATCTCGTTATTTGATCACTTGAAGTATTTGACCGCCGCCTCAAACAGACGGAGATCGTAGTTGCCCGGGACGTTTTGATACAGCCCCGCGCCGATGCGCTCGCTGTGCCCCATCTTACCGAAGACGCGTCCGTCGGGCGAGGTGATGCCCTCGATCGCCGCCGCCGAGTCGTTGGGGTTGAAGTGCACGTCGTTTGTCGCGTTGCCCGCAAGGTCGACGTACTGCGTCGCGATCTGCCCGTTCTTCGCCAGATCCGCGATCAGGGCGTCGTCGGCAAAGAAGCGTCCCTCTCCGTGCGAGATCGGGACCGAGATCACGTCGCCGACCGAGACCAGCGACAGCCACGGCGACTTGTTCGACGCGACTCTGGTGCGCACGATGCGCGACTGGTGCCGCCCGATCGTGTTGAAGGTCAGGGTCGGGCAGTGCTCGTCGGTATCGACGATCTTGCCGTAGGGCACGAGCCCGAGTTTGATCAGCGCCTGAAAGCCGTTGCAGATCCCGCACATCAGCCCGTCACGTTTGTCCAGCAGATCGCCGACCTGCTCCCGGATCGCGGGAGAACGGAAGAACGCGGTGATGAACTTGCCGCTGCCGTCGGGTTCGTCGCCGCCCGAGAAACCGCCCGGGACGAAGACGATCTGCGATTCTTTCAGGGTCTTGGCGAAGCGTTCGACGCTCCGTGCGACGCCGTCGGGCGTCAGGTTGTTCAGCACCATGATCTCGGGTTCGGCGCCGGCGTCCGAGATGGCTTTCGCCGAATCGTACTCGCAGTTGGTGCCGGGGAAAACCGGGATCAGGACGCGGGGACGCGCGACCTTCACCGCCGGGGCGGGTCTGGTCTTGGTTTCATACGAGTAGTTCTCCGGCGTTTTGCCCTTGTGGGCGACGTTGCACGGGAACACGCTCTCAAGTTTGTCTTCGTACCCCTTGAGCAGGTCGTCCAGCCCGACGCTCTGTCCCTTGTAGGAGATCTTCGCGTCGTCGGTGACGGAACCGATCAGGCGACCGCCCGACACGCCGTCGTCGTTTACCTCAACGAGGAAGGACGCGTAGGCGTAACCGAACAGATCGGAGAGCGAAAGGTCGTCGGCGTACTTGAAACCGAGGCGGTTACCGAAGCCCATTTTCATAATTGCTTCGGCAATACCCCCCATACCGGGGGTGTAACAGGCGACACCCCGCCCGTCACGGAGCAGAGCGGCGACGGTATTAGCGGTCTTCATCCACGAAGCCGCGTCGGGCAGACCGTTTTCGTCGGTTTCGGGGGCGAAGAGCAGGACGCGGTCGCCCGCACGTTTCAGTTCGGGCGAGACGATCCGTCCGGTCTTGGACGTCGTGACGGCGAACGAGACCAGCGTCGGGGGAACGTCCAGTCCCTCGAAGGTGCCGGACATCGAGTCCTTACCGCCGATCGCGCCGATACCGAGTTCCATCTGCGCCTTGAAAGCGCCGAGCAGAGCCGCGAAGGGTTGTCCCCACCGCGAGCCGTCGCGTCCGGGGTGCTTGAAATATTCCTGGAACGTGAGATAAACGTCCTTGAAGTCCGCGCCCGACGCGATCAGGCGGGAGACCGACTCGAAGACGGCGAGGTACGCGCCGTGATACGGGCTCTTCTCGGAGAGATACGGGTTAAAGCCGAACGCCATCAGCGAAACGTCGTCGGTGTGTCCCTTCTCCACCGGGATCTTCTGCACCATCGCCTGGATCGGGGTGAGTTGGCGCACGCCGCCGAAGGGCATCAGCACCGTGCCTGCGCCGATGGTCGAGTCGAAGCGCTCGGAAAGTCCGCGTTTGGAGCAGACGTTAAGATCTTGGGCGAGTTCCGCGTAGCCCGTCGCGAAGTCGGCGGGGATCGCGCGGTCGATCTTCTCGGGTTTCTCGGTTTCGATCGTGATGTGCTTGTCCGCGCCGTTGGAGTTCAGGAATTCACGCGAGAGGTCGACGATGGTCTTCCCGTTCCAATGCATGACCAGGCGCGGCGTCTCCGTGACGTGGGCGACCGGCGTAGCCGACAGGTTCTCGCGGGCGGCAAGCGAAAGGAAGGTCGGGACGTCCTTTTCTTCGACGACCACCGCCATACGCTCCTGGCTCTCGCTGATCGCGAGTTCGGTTCCGTCAAGCCCCTCGTATTTCTTGGGCACGGCGTTCAGAACGATGTCCAGTCCGTCGGCAAGTTCGCCGATCGCGACCGACACGCCGCCCGCGCCGAAGTCGTTGCAGCGTTTGATCAACCGGCTCGCCTCGGGATCGCGGAACAGGCGCTGCAGTTTGCGTTCCTCGGGGGCGTTCCCCTTCTGGACCTCCGCGCCGCAGGTCTCGAGCGAGTGGACGGTATGGGATTTCGAGGATCCCGTCGCGCCGCCGCAGCCGTCGCGTCCGGTCGCACCGCCGAGCAGGATCACGACGTCGCCGGGGGCGGGCGTCTCGCGGCGGACGTTTGCCGCCGGAGCAGCGCCCACGACCGCGCCGATCTCCATACGCTTCGCGGCGTAGCCGGGATGATAGAACTCGTCGACGATCCCGGTCGCAAGACCGATCTGGTTACCGTAGGACGAGTAGCCCGCCGCGGCGGTCGTGACGATCTTACGCTGCGGGAGTTTGCCGGGAATGGTCTTTTCGATCGGGACCAGCGGATCTGCCGCGCCCGTGACGCGCATCGCGCCGTAGACGTAGGCGCGCCCCGAGAGCGGATCGCGGATCGCGCCGCCGATGCAGGTCGCCGCGCCGCCGAAGGGTTCGATCTCGGTCGGGTGGTTGTGCGTCTCGTTTTTGAAGAGGAGCAGCCAGGGTTCGCGCTTGCCGTCGTGATCGATCTCGATCTTGACGGTGCAGGCGTTGATCTCGTCGCTCTCGTCGAGTTTATCCAGTTTGCCCGCGGCGCGCAGTCCCTTGACGGCGACCGTCGCGATGTCCATCAAACAGACGGGTTTCGTCCGGTTGAGTTTCCCCCGCAGGGCGATATATTCGTTGTAAGTCTTTTCAAGGAGCGGATCGGCGAACTTCACGCCGTCGATCACGGTCAGAAACGTGGTGTGACGGCAGTGATCCGACCAGTAGGTGTCGATCATACGGATCTCGGTCAGGGTAGGATCGCGCCCCTCGGAAAGGAAATAGTTTTGGCAGAACGCCACGTCGTCGGCGTCCATCGCAAGACCGTATTCCGAGACGAACTTTTCAAGTCCCGCGCGGTCGAGTTTGGT
>CACYZS010000004.1 GCA_902778985.1 uncultured Ruminococcus sp. | reverse complement strand
TGACGTGATCAGAACCGAAGAACCGTAAAAAACATTTTTTCCCCGCCGGGCAAGCCCGGCGGTTTTTTTACGCGTGCTTTTTCCGGGCGGGGAATAACCGAAACGAACGGGGGAAAATCTCTTGATTTTTTGGGCGTAATAGTATATAATGATAGACGGATACCCTTGCAGCCGATCCGACCGGGTACCGGGCGGGCGGCAAAAAACCGAAGAGAAAGGAAACCGAACAATGGGAATTATCAAAGCGATCGCCGGCGCCGTTTCCGGCAACCTTGCCGACCAGTGGCTTGAAGTACTTGAGGCGGACAACATGACCGACACCACCGTCTGCGCCAAAGGCGTCACGGTGCGGAGAAACGACCGCCGTTTCGGCAATAAGAAGGGGACGGAAGATATCGTCTCGAACGGCTCGATCATTCACGTCTATCCCAACCAGTTCATGATGCTGCTCGACGGCGGCGAGGAGGGGTACTACAAGGTCTCGAACAGTTCGAGCCCCAGCCTCTTCAACGGACAGTTCGGCGCGTCGCTCTCCGACGCGTTCAGCCGTGTGAAGTTCAGCGGCGTTCCCAGCCAGAAGCAGAAAGTCATCTACATCAACCTGCAGGAGATCAAGGGGATCAAGTTCGGCACGCCGAACCCGGTCAACTACTTCGACAACTTCTACAACGCCGAGCTCTTCCTGCGCGCGCACGGCACCTATTCGATCAAGATCGTCGACCCCTTGAAGTTCTACGCCGAGGCGATCGCGAAGAACGCCGACCGCGTCGATATCAAGCAGATCAACGAACAGTACCTGTCCGAGTTCCTCGAGGCGCTGCAGGCGGCGATCAACCAGATGTCCGCCGACGGCGTCCGCGTCTCGCAGGTCGTGTCGAAGGGACGGGATCTGTCGCGCTATATGCAGAACATCCTCGACGAGGACTGGAACAAGATGCGCGGCATGGAGATCCAGGCGGTCGGTATCGCGTCGATCTCCTACGACGAGGAGTCCAAGAAACTGATCAATATGCGCAACCAGGGCGCCATGCTCGGCGATGCGACGGTGCGCGAAGGCTATATGCAGGGCGCGATGGCGCGCGGCTTTGAAGCGGCGGGCCACAACTCCAACGGCGCCGGTATGGCGTTTATGGGTATGGGCGTCGGCATGAACGCCGGCGGCGCGATGTTCGGCAACATGAGCGCGAACAACCAGGAACTGATCCGTCAGCAGCAGGAGCGCGAAGCCGCTGCCAAGAAGGCGGCGGAAGAGAAAGCGGCAGCCGAGAAAGCAGCCGCGGCGAACAGTTGGACCTGCGCCTGCGGCGCTACTAACACCGGTAAATTCTGCGCCGAGTGCGGCGCACCGAAACCCGCGCCCAAGGGGACCTGGACCTGCGCCTGCGGCGCCGTCAACACCGGCAAGTTCTGCTCCGAATGCGGCGCTCCCGCACCCAAAGCCGACGACGGCAAGTGGATCTGCCCCGAATGCGGGAAAGAGAATACCGGCAAGTTCTGCGCCGACTGCGGAACCAAACGTCCTTAATCGCGGGTGACGCGTATGGCGACCGCTGTAACTACCTATCAATGCCCGAACTGCGGGGCAACTCTGCAGTTCGATCCGGAAAAACAATGCTTTGCCTGTGAGTTCTGTATGTCGGAGTTCCAGGAAGCGGATCTGCTCGCTTCCGGAGCCGCCGACGCGGCGAAAAAGGAAGAGGAAGAGGGGCGCGAGTACAGCGACAGTCTGCAGGAATACGTCTGCGACAACTGCGGCGCCGAGATCGTGGCGGACGCCAACACCGCCGCCGCGTTCTGCCTCTACTGTCACGCGCCGATCCTTCTGCACGGCAAGGTTTCCGGACAGATGAAGCCGCACAAACTGATCCCCTTCAAGATCAGCCGCGACAACGCGGAAGAACGGTTTCTTTCCTTCGCGAAGAAAAAGTGGTTCATTCCGCGCGGACTGTTCCGCAAGGGATACATGGAGAAGATGGAGGGCGTCTACTATCCCTTCTGGGTGACCGACGCCGACACCGACTGCCACTTTGAGGCGCAGGCGACCGACGTTCACCGCTACACCCGCGGGAACACCGAGATCACCGAGACGCGCTACTACGAGATCCATCGGCGGGGCGATATCCATTTCGAGGATCTGACGACCTCTGCGATTTCGACCGAGGACAAGAAGATGCTCGAGGGGATCCTGCCCTTCCCGTCGGAGGCGCTGACCGATTTCAGTATGCCGTACCTGACCGGCTTCTACGCCAAGAAGCGCGACATCGACCGCGAGCAACTTTACGGCGAAGTCAAGGAGCGTATGAACAAGTACGCCGCGACCATTCTCCGCCGGACGGTCACGGGTTATACCACCGTCGAGCCGCAGGCGTGCGGCGTACGGGTGAAGAACAGCCATTGGGAATACTCCCTGATGCCGGTCTGGGTCTTCGCCTACCCCGTGAAGGACAAGATGTACCAGTACGCCATGAACGGACACACCGGGAAGATCTGGGGCAAACTCCCCGTTTCGGCGGGGAAACTCGCGATCCTCGGCGGCATCGTTTTCGCCGTCGCGGGATTTCTCGGCGGTCTGATCTCGGCTCTGGTGATGGCGGGAGGAGGGCTCTGATATGTTTTTACTGTTTGCAGCCGCCGGTACGATCGAATGGGGCAAAGTCGTTCTGATCGGGATCATCGCGGGCATCGTCTGCGCCGCGATCGCGATCGTCGGGGTGGTTCTCTCCTACAAGCGGAAGAACCGCTCGCCGATCTATCCCCTCGACCAGTTTACCGACCTCGATCTCCGCGAGAAGACCGACCGTTATCTCTACACGCGTACCACGACGCGCACCATCAACAAAAAGTGACCTCGCCAAGACGTCGGGAAGGAAAGTGCTATGAAACTGCTTGAAGAGCGGATTTTGAAGGACGGGAAGATCAAACCGGGCAACGTCCTGAAGGTGGACGGATTTATCAACCATCAGATCGACGTTCCCTTCGTCTCGGAACTCGGGCGCGAGTTCTACCGCCGTTTCAAGGACGACAACGTGACCAAGATCCTCACCATCGAGGCGTCGGGGATCGGGATCGCGTGTCTGACCGCCGAGCATTTCGGCGTGCCGGTCGTCTTCGCCAAGAAGAGCCGGACCAGCAACATCTCGAAGGACGTCTACACCGCCCGCGTCGACTCGTTCACGCACGGCACGACCTGCGATATCATAGTATCGAAGGAGTATCTCACGCCGTCCGACCGCGTTTTGATCATCGACGATTTTCTCGCGCTCGGCAACGCGCTTGTGGGACTGCGTGAGATCACGCTTGCCTCGGGTGCGACGCTGATCGGCGCCGGCATCCTGATCGAAAAGAGTTTCCAGACCGGCGGCAAGATGCTGCGCGAGCAGGGGATGCGGATCGAGTCGCTTGCCCGGATCGCGTCCATGACCGATACCGGCATCACCTTTATCGAGGACTGACGCGGGGGCTTTATGAAAAAGAAAAGAGTCAGAACCGCCGCCGAAATCGCGGCAAGAAAACGCCGGATCGGCACGGCGGCGGCACTCGCTTTTCCCGTCGTGTTCGCCGCCGGCACCTCGTTGATCGCCGTTCTGTGTTTCCAGTGGGGCTTCGCTCTTGAATCGCTCGGCGTCAAGATCGCGCATTTCGCCGTCGGGGCGCTCTCTGCGGTCTTCGCCTGTCTGGCGTGGATCCTTTTCGTGGCGGCGTTGAACTCTTCGCGGCACAACGCGTTTCTCTACGACCGCAAGACCAAGACCGAGATCCCCCTCGAGGAATTGACGTGGGAGAGGGTCGAGGGGCGCCTCGTCGGGTACTTTGCCTATTATTTCAGAAGCCGCCGCCTGCTCGCGACCATGCCCGACGTGATTCGTCCGCTGTTTCTGCCGTGCTACCTTCTGCAATTCAAGGAGGCGCAGGACGCCGACGTCGACCGCCTGCTTCAGAATAAAGAGATGATCGACTCCGCGGTGCTCGCCCTGAATCAACTCGGGCTCGGCGACGACGGACGGCAACTGCTCTACCATTTCGGCGCCTACGAGGGCGATCCCGTCCCCTTCCGCGCGTTTATCACCGCCGCCGAGCCTCGCTTCCGCGAGAAGATCACCGACTATGTCAAAGCACATATCGACGAGTTCGTTTAACGGCTTCGCATACGGCACAGATCGGAAAACAAAAATGGGGAATATATAAAGCCGTTGGTGCTTTCCGCTCTGTGTAAGATCCCTGCATAGTAAATTGCATTTTTAAGGTGGAAACCCGCTCGCGTTTGCGAGCGGGTTTCTCCATTTGATTGAATTTTTGTTTTCCGGTCTGCACTCGTCTGCGCGCGCCGTAGGGGCACGCGCTGGCGCGGGTAGGTAGCAACTCTGAACGCGTCGCCTGTTCCCCGTATGCGGAAGCCGGCTCAGATGTCGTACTTCGACAAGATCTCGCTCGGGGTTCTGCGGAGCAGCCGAAGCACCGGAAGCGTGCCGCAGAGCGCGGAGATCGCGTAGAGCAACGCGAGCACCGAGAGCGCCATCCAGAGCGGGTAGTAGAAGAACTCGCCGATCAGGGGGGCTTTCACGAGCCACGCCGAGATCAGAACCGACGAGAAGAGATACCCGATCAGAACGGTCAGAGACGTGACCGCGAGCGACTCGACGAAGAAGCGGAAGACCAGGTTCTTTTTCGATACGCCGATCGCGCGGTAGATCCCGATCTCGCGGATCCGTCCCATCAGCGACGCCCGCATCATCAGGTACATACAGAGCGACATGACCGCGATGAAAACGGCGAGTTCGATCGCGTTCTGGACGATCTCGGATTTCTCTGTTTCGAGCGCCTCGCGCCGGAAGTCTGCGGGGGTGTAGAGCGGGGAAGTCCAGTCGTCGATGATACTGTTGCCTCCCCCTTTGAGCGCGCGGTAGTGGTCGCCGAGCGCCGCTTCGATCGCGGCGGTTGTCTTCTCGGGATCGCTTGTCAGAATAGTCATATACGTCAGGGCGGGAACGGTCGCCTCTCCGACTTTGGAGACGTTCGCTTCATCAAACCCGTACCAGGCGTATTCGCGTTCGAGGCGCGTGGTCTTGCCCGCACGCGAGAAGACCGCCTCCGCCTCGGCGTCGTTCAACAGGTAACCGATCCGGTCGACGCTTCGTTTGGAGAGGTCGACGCTGCTGTTGCGGTACATTTCGTAATAGAGGTTGTCGAGGTCGTAGCGGTGCATTTCGTAGAGAGAGGTCATTCCCGCGTCGCCCTGTGCTTCCGCCCACGGGCGCAACTCTTCTTCGGTGGGATCGGCGGCGCCGAGGTTGGCTTCACGCCAGAGAGAACGGTAGGCGAGCAGTCTCGCGGCTTCGGAGACCGTTCCGTCGTTTTGCGTCGCCCAGTAGATCGCATCGGACGCGGGGTTCATCATCCAGATCACGGTCGGATAGTCGTCCGAACCGAAGATCGAAACCTTCTCTCTCAGGTATTCCCCGTAGTGTGAGAGGAAGGTTTCGGCTCCCTCGAAGGTCACGGGGTATTCGAGCGTCGGCATCGTACCGTAGCGCGCCTGACACCAGTCGGAATAAACTTCGGCGAATTGGCTTCTGATCACGCGGTCGACGGTAAACTCCTTGCCGTTGACGAAGACTTTGCTCCCGACGTCGGGGGGAACGTCGCCTTCGGCGTAACTCGGTTCGTAGGGAAGGATGATGCTGACGTAACCGTCGGCGGGCGCGTCGATCCCCTTGAACGCGGACGCGACGTAGTAGTTCATGTTGCTCGTTTCCATTACCCGCGTGTTTGAGAGGAAGATTTCGCGGTCGTTCCCCGACACGACGCCGGCGATCCGGACGCCCCAGTACGAGGAGCGAAGACCGATCAGGTCGTCGTATTCCCGCAGGTAGTCGACCGACGCGCTCTTGAGCAGCGTCTTTGCGGCTGCTTCCGTGATCAGCATATCGTCGTCGGTAAGGTCGGCGTTCTTCCCGGCGAGCAGCGACCGCGACGCGGCGGCGGAATGCAGGAGAACGACGCCGGTCGTCTGGAACTCGCTCGGGGACAGCCGGAGCGTGTATCCCCCCTCGTTGAAGGTCTCGAAGTTCCCGAGGTTGAACGAGAACGCTCGCTCGCTATTGGGGCGCGTGAACGCGACCTGCCGGTAGACGACGCCGTCCTCTTCCCCGAGCGCGGAGAGGGCGGCGGCGGACGTTTCGTCGCCCGCGTAGGCGTAGACGACGTGGTGATGGTAGGTCCCGTCCACGTCGGACAGTTTCTTGACGAACACGCCGAGCGACGCCGTCATAAAGACCACGACGGCGGCAAAGAGGACCAGCGCGCCGCGAAGCACCTTCCGCCCGCGTTTCTTCTGTCCGAGATTGGCGCGGACGCCGCTCTTCCACGCGCCGAAGAAGCCGAAGAGCCGCCCGGGGTGCGCTCCCTTGACCGGCTTGATCGCCGAAAGATCGGGAAGATCGTCTTTCTTGTCCGGCGTTTCACCCGCCTTGGGCGCGGCTCCGTTTACCAAACGGACTTCGCTCGACTCGTCGAGAACGCTGACGTTTCCGCCGTCGATCTTGAGATAGACGCGCCCGTCCTGCGCCCGGACCAGCCGGAGTCTGACGTCCGGGGCGGGGGTTTCGCCGTACAGGTCGAGCGACACGCCCTTCTCCGAAAGAAGCGTCTCGTGCGGCAACTCGCCGAGGTACACGGCGTTCTTGTCGCGGCTCGCAAAGCCCTCGGTCGGGACGTTTTCGCGGTCGGAGACCACGCACCCGTCCGAGAGTTCGATCACCCGGTCGGAAAACGCCGAGACCAGGTTTTCTTCGTGCGTGACGAGCAGAACGAGACGGTCGCGCGAGATGGCTTTGAGCAGCCGCATCACGTTCAGCGTATTCGCTTCGTCGAGGTTCCCGGTCGGCTCGTCGGCGAGAATGACCGGGGGGTTCTTCACGATCGCGCGCGCGATCGCGATGCGCTGTTGCTGACCGCCCGAGAGCGTATCGGGCATCCGGGACGCGAAACGGTCCATACCGACCGCGCGGAGCGCAGCGGTGACCTGCGCTTCGATGAACGTCCGGTCGGTCACGCCGAGAAGACGGAGCGCGTCGGCGACGTTCTCGCGGCAGGTCTGGTCCCGGTTCAGAAGGTAGTTCTGGAAGATGTAGCCCACCGAGCGGTTGCGCAGGGCGTCGTTCGAGACGGTCATTTTTTCGCCGTTGATCTCGACCGAACCGCTCTGCACGCGGTCAAGACCGCCGACGACGTTCAGCAGCGTGGTCTTGCCGCAGCCGCTGCGTCCGAAGATCGCGACCATTCCAGAGGCGGGGAGATCGAGTGTGACGTCGTTTATGACGTGAATGGCGTTCTGTTTGCCGCGGTTGAAGGTCTTATCAAGACGTTTGATCGAGATCATGCCGCGTCACCCCCTTTCAGGGCGGATTTGACGCTCGCTTTGAAAAGACGCTTGATCTGCCGCCGCGTCGAGAGCAGGGCAAGCGCGATCATACCGACCGCGACCAGAACCGACTGCCACGGCGCGGGGAAGCGGAACAGCCGGTTGAGTTCAGGCGTTCGGAAGATGAAGAATACGGCGACGGCGGAGAGCAGGTACGCCGGGATCAGGGAGAGCAGCATCCGGACGTACATTCCGATCCGGATCACCTTGACCGGGATCCCCATGCTTCGCATGATCGAGGCGTCGCCGCGGAAAGCGTCGATCGACCGTCCGCAGCAGAGCGAGACGAAGAAGGCGAAGAAAAGCAGGGCGAAGAACCAGAGCAGGAGCGAGAGGATGAAGAAGATCGAGTTCATGATCACGTCGAACGCGTCGGGCGAGTAGGTGGCGTCGGAGCGGACGGCGAGATAGCCGTCGGCGTTGATCCCCTTGATCGCGCTCTTCGCCGCGCGGTCGGATCCGAAAAACAGCGATACCTGACGGTAGAGATCGTCCTCGACCGTATTGCAGATCGTGACGAGAAGGTCGGGCGAGACGGTCAGGCGCCCCTGGCTGTCGCCCCCGGTTTCCCTGATCCGCACGCCGTTGAGAACGGCGTTCCACGGGTTCAAACTGCCCATCTCGGGTTTCTGACCGGACGAGACGAGGGTGAGGTTGACCGTGGCGGGAGCCACACCCGCACGGTAGTTGTCAAGGGCGGAGACGGTGCCGGTCGGAAGGACTACGGTGCCCGCCTCAAGCGCGGGATCGACGACGATCTCGCTGCCGTTCGCATACCACGCGAAGGTATAGGGGTTGGACGCGTCGTCGGTCGACGCCGTAAGCGAGAAGGTAAGCGACTGCTCCGAGAGCAGGGCGTAGGATGAAAGGAACCGGAAGCCCTCGTCGGTCAGCAGGATCTCGGCGGTTTTGGTGTTGTCGACGAAATAGGTGATCCCCGTGACGGTCAGGTACACGGGCGCCTGATCGATCCGGACCTCGAACTTGTCCGTTTCGATCGACTTTTTCCCGAAATAGGACGCGGCGGAGATCGGAAGGTAGAGGTGCGCCTCCATGATCCCCTCGGGCGCGCGCCCGATCTTCGGGGTGCGGTTGCCGTTCTCCGAGAAAACGTAGGAGAATTCAAGGTTGGTGTCCCAATCCCAGAAGGAATAGGACTGGTCGTAGAGGTAGTCGTAGCGGACGGCTTTGGTCGCCCCGTACTTGGCGGCGAGCAGGTTCATGTCCGCGGTCGTGACGGGCTCGCCCGAGCGTGTGACCACGACCGCGCGCCCGTCGATATGCCGGAACATATAGGACGGCTTGAGCAGATCCCACGCGCTGGCGGTCAGAGAGGTGATGAGCGAGACCGCGACGGTCCCGACCAGCAGAAGGAAACAGAGGAAGATCGAGAGACGCGGCGTGGCGCGGAACATGGTCGCCCCGAGCAGAACGCCGTTTCCGACGTTGCCCGATTGTTTCTTCGACCGTTTTTCGGGCAGCGGTTCGCTCTCCTTTGCTTGCGCTTCGGGGACTTCAGGGGGCGTCGGAGCGGAGATGACCTGATCCGATTCGATCGCGCCGTCGAAGACGCGTACGTGCCGCGTCGCGTATTCCTCGACCTGCTCGAAGTTGTGCGTCACGACGATCAGCAGTTTGTCGCGCGACACCTCCCGGAGCAGGGAAACGATCTCGCGCGAGGTCTCGGCGTCGAGGTTGCCGGTCGGCTCGTCCGCCAGAATGATCGGGCTGTCCTTGGCGAGCGCGCGGGCGATGACCGTCCGCTGTTTCTGTCCGCCCGAGAGTTTGCTGCCCTTGTGCTTGAGGTGTCCTTTCATACCGACGCGCTCGAGCAGTTCGATCGCCCGCCGCCGCCGTTCGCGTCTGTCGGGAATGTGCATCAGGGCGAGTTCGACGTTCTCAAGTACTGTGTAACTGTCGATGATGTTGTAGTCCTGGAAAACGAAGGAGATATACTTTTCGCGGTATTTCTCCCAGTCGGGCTGGCGGTAGTGCGAGGTGGGGTTCCCTTCGATCGTGAGTTCGCCTTCCTCGTAGGTGTCCATACCGCTGATGACGTTCAGCAGCGTGGATTTACCCGATCCGCTGCGCCCGGTGATCGCGACGAACTCGCCGCGCTCGAACGAGAGGTCGACGCCCCGGATACCCACCGTGACGTTGCCCTCGGATACGTAGATCTTTCCGATCCCCTGTAACTGTAAAAATGCCATAAGAGTCCTTTCCTTGCCTGACGAACGGGCGGCGGATCCGCCCGTAGCAGATTATTCTCTGCGGTTTTATTTGCTCTCGCGCAGGGCGCGTATGCGGTCGCGGAGGAACGCCGCGGTCTCGAAGTCGAGGTGCGCCGCCGCGTCCTTCATTTCGGTCGTCAGCGTCGCGATCATCTTGTCCTTTTCCTTGGCGGTCATCTTCTTCTTTGCGCCGGGGAGTTTGCCGAGCGGGGAATCCTCCGCAGCCTTGCGGCTGATCTCGATGACCTCGCGCACCTTCTTCGACACCGACTGCGGGGTGATGCCGTGCGCCTCGTTGTACGCGGACTGGATCTTCCGCCGCCGTTCGGTCTCGTCGATCGCCGCCCGCATCGAGCGGGTGACGGTGTCGGCGTACATGACGACGCGTCCGTTGACGTTGCGCGCCGCCCGTCCGATGGTCTGGATCAGCGAGGTCTCGGAGCGGAGCAAGCCTTCCTTGTCGGCGTCGAGGATCGCGACCAGCGAGACTTCGGGAATATCCAGCCCCTCGCGGAGCAGGTTGATCCCGACCAGCACGTCGAACACCCCGAGCCGAAGGTCGCGTATGATCTCCATGCGCTCGATGGTCTCGACGTTGTGGTGGATATAGCGGACGCGGATGCCGTGCGTCGAAAAGTAGTCGGTCAAATCTTCCGCCATCTTGGTCGTCAGGGTGGTGACCAGTACCTTGCCACCCTCGCCGACCGTGCGCTTGATCTCGCCGATCAGGTCGTCGACCTGTCCCTCGACGGGACGGACGAAAATCTCGGGATCGATCAGCCCGGTCGGGCGGATGATCTGTTCGACCACCGCGGTCGAGTGTTCGCGCTCGTATTCGGCGGGCGTCGCGCTGACGAAGACCGTCTGTCCGATCTTGGCTTCGAATTCCGGGAACTTCAGGGGGCGGTTGTCGTACGCCGACGGGAGCCGGAAACCGTAGTCCACGAGGTTCTTTTTCCGCGCGGTATCGCCGCCGCTCATGCCCCGCACCTGCGGGATGGTGACGTGCGATTCGTCGACGAAGAACAGGAAATCGCGCGGGAAGTAGTCGAGCAGGGTATAGGGCATCGACCCGGGTTCTCTGCCCGAGAGGACGCGCGAATAGTTCTCGATTCCCGAGCAGAAACCGACCTCGCGCAGCATCTCCAGATCGTATTTGGTGCGTTCCTCGATTCTCTGCGCCTCAAGCAGTTTGTTTTGGCTCTTGAAGAACGCGACGCGTTCGATCATCTCGGCTTCGATCTCCCCGAGCGCCTTTTCGCGGCGGTCGCCCGACACGGCGTAGTGGCTGGCGGGGAAGATCGCGGCGTATTCCAGACCGCGGATCAATTCGCCGGTCAGGACGTTGATCTCGGAGATCCGGTCCACTACGTCGTCGAAGAACTCGACGCGCACGGCTTTCTCCCCCGACGAGGCAGGGAAGATCTCGACCACGTCGCCCCGCACCCGGAACTTGCTGCGGACGAAGTTGATGTCGTTGCGTTCGTAGTTGATCGCGACCAGTCGGGCGATCAGGTCTTCGCGCCGGAGTTTTTGCCCCTCGCGCACCGAGACGAGCATCCCCTCGTATTCCTCGGGATCGCCGAGCGAGTAGATGCACGAGACGCTCGAAACGATGATGACGTCACGGCGCTCGAAAAGCGAGGAGGTCGCGCTGTGACGAAGTTTGTCGATATCGTCGTTGATCAGCGCATCCTTCTCGATGTACATATCTTTGCCCGGGATGTACGCCTCGGGCTGATAGTAATCGTAGTAGGAAACGAAATACCCCACCGCGTTGTCGGGGAAGAACTCGCGCATCTCGGAGCAGACCTGCGCCGCGAGCGTTTTGTTGGGTTCGAGGATCAGGGTGGGACGGTTGCAGCGGGCGATGACGTTCGCCATGGTAAACGTCTTGCCCGAGCCGGTCACGCCGAGCAGCGTCTGCATCCGTTCCCCCCGCTCGATCCCCTCGCAGAGCCGCGCGATCGCCTCGGGCTGGTCGCCCGTCGGGGTATAGTCGCTTTTGAGTTTGAAGGGAGCGTATTCCATGTTTTAAGGCAGCGTGACGGTTTGTCCCGCCGGGATCGTGAAGATCTCTTTCTTGTCGCGTTCCACCCAGACGTCGACCGACGACGGGTTGTAGAGGACCTTTTCGTCGGCGGAGACGCGGACGCGCCGGGTCGCCTCGATGTAGTCGTAGATCTCGATGTTGGTCGCGTACCAGACCTGTTCCAGTCCGGCGATCTTCGAGACCGTCTCCTCCATCTTCGCCCAGTCCTCTTCGGTCTTGAATTCGTGCGAATGACCCCAGATGTAGAGCATCGGACGGATCCACTCGGAATTCAGGCGGGAAAGAAACTCTTCGATCGGTTTGTCGGCGTCGCGGTGATGGCAGGTCGGGTGCCATACGCGCCAGTCGTCGGGGAAACCGAAGTTGAAGGTCGCCTTGGTCGTGCGCGAATAGACGACGCCGCACGCCGAAAGGGCGCCGAGCACCCGGTCGTCGTAGTCGCCGCAGGGATAGGACATTCCGACGACGGGATAACCCGTGTACTTCTCGAGATCGCGGCGGTCGTTGATCAACTCGTTCAGAAGCGACGACGCCGGCATCCGGGTCGGCCAGCCGTGATGGACGGTATGAATGGCGACCTCGTGCCCGATATAGCGGTCGACGAACGCCTTCTTTTCGCCCTCGTCGGTCATCTTTTCAAAGACGCGGGTGTTCAGGTGAAAGGTCGCCTTCACGCCGTATTTGTTGAACAGTTCGATCAGGCGGGGATCGTTGCCGCTCCCGTCGTCGTAACTGAAGGTGACGATCCGGCGCTTCCCGCCGGGATAGATGTGGAACTGGAGCATTTTGCGTTTTCCTTTTCTTTTATATTATTTGCCCGAGACCGTGATCCCGGAGAAGGCGGCGAAGGGAAGGACGGAGTATCCGTTCTTCACCCGTTCGCTCGACGCGCCGACGAAGTGGAAGAGCATCTCGGCGAGGTTGCCCGAGATCATGGTTTCGCTGACCGCGTCGGCGATCTTGCCGTCCTTGATCCGGAAACTGTTCTTCGCGACTCCGGAGAAATCGCCGTTGCCCGCCGGATGACCGCCCGAGAAGCGGTAGACCAGAAGGCCGTCGTCGATCCCCGCGATCAACTCGTCGAGCGTCTTTTCGCCCGCGGGCATCACGAGCCAGCCGGTCGCGGTATTCTTCGAGCGGGGGCAGCCCACCTTGTTCGAGACGTAGACCCCGGCGACGAAACTCTCGAGCACGCCGTCCTTGATCAGGTCGAAGTCCTCGGTCAGATAACCGTCGCCCGTGAACTGCTGCGGCAGGACGACGGCGGGATCGTGCGGCGCGAGCGAGAGGGTAAAGTCGGGGGAGGCGACCTCCTTGCCGAGTTTGTCGCGCCAGACGCTTGTCCCGTCGATCAGGGCGGCGCCGGTCGCGAAACTGTCGATCGCGCAGCCGAGCAGGTCGGAGAGACAATCGGGCGCGAGGACCACGGTGCCGACGAAACTGCCGGTGACCGGCACGGTGTCGATCTGTTTTTCGGTGTCGGCGAGCACCCGCGCGACGTCGCCCTGTTCGATCAGGGGCGTGTCGAGGTCGACCGTCGCGTAGCCGCAGCCCATGAACGACGACGATTTGTCGCCGCGGTGCGCCGAGAACATCAGCATCACGCCGTAACTGCCGTAGAGTAGGTGGAAGAGGTTGCCGTTCGTGTCGGCGTAGACCGACTCGGTCTTGTCGTGGGAGTTGATCATCTGTTCCATGATGATCGTCGGATAGCGCTTTTCGATCTCCTCTTTGAGTTCGCGCGTCCGGGCGAAGAACTTCTCGGCGTCGGGTTCGGGCGCGCCGTAGGTCAGTTCGCGTTCGCCCTGGTTTTCCGCGATCCCGCGGGCGGGATCGGGCTTGTCGGATTCAACGCCCGCCATGCAGTCGGAGACCGCCCGTTCGATATCGGCGGGCTCGAAACTGTTGAGCGTGACGCTTCCTGTTTTGTTCTCGCGGAACGCGGTCAGGGTCATACTGCGGTTGAAGATGGTGCGGAAGAGCGAGAATTCGCCCCCGTCGACGTTGAATTCACGGGTCTCGGAGAGCGAGAGCCGCGCCTGCGCCGCGTCGGCGCCCGCTTCTTTCAGTTTGGCAAGGCATTCTGCCGCCAGTGTTTTCAGATCTGTCATTTGTCGTTCCCCCTTCGTCAGCGTCCGCCCATCATCAGGGTACAGCGAAGTTCCGGTCCGCCCAGCCCGACGGGCATGGGCTGCTTCTTACCGCAGAAGCCGGAACTGTTCCAGGTCACGGTGTCGGACACCATGTCGACGGTCTTCAGCATCTCGAACGCCACGCCCGAGATGGTCGTGTCGAGCAGGGCGCGTCCGAGTTTCCCGTTCTTGATCTCGTAACCCATCGAGATTCCGAACATGAATTCGCCCGTCGTATCCGCCTGTCCGTTGCGGGTATCGGTCAGGTAATAGCCGTCCTCGACCGACGCGATCATATCCGAGAGGCGCGATTTGCCGGGCAGGATCGCGGTGTTCCGCATCCGGATCAGCGGCTCGTCCGAGAAGTCGTAAGCGCGCGCGTTGCCCTGCGGCTTCATACCGAAGCGGCAGGCGGTGTCGCGGTTGTTCATATAGCCGACGAGGATCCCGTCGCGAATGATCTCGGCATCGACGGCGGGCGTTCCCTCGTCGTCCACGTAGACCGGGAGCGGCGCCGATTTGCCGAACGCGGAGTGGGCGTAGTCGGTGAGCGAGACCAGCGGGGAAGCCACGACCTTTCCGAGCATCGGTCCGGCGACCGAACCGCCGAGCACCAGGTCGGCTTCGACCGTGTGTCCGACCGCCTCGTGCGCCAGCATACCGGTCAACTCGCCCCCGAGGATGCAGGTCTTGAGTCCCGGCGCGGGACGGACGCCCTCCGCCTTCGCAAGCAGTTTTCCGTACAGAAGATCCACTTCCGGAAAGAGATCTTTCGGATCGCGGAACAGGACGTCGAAACTGCCGTATCCCCCGACCACGGAGACCAGTTCGACCGGAACGCCCTCGGACGTCTCGGTGGAGAAGATCAGGTAGAGGTAGCAGCGGGGAAGGTAGGTGTGCGCGTCGGTCCCGCCCGAGACGGTCAGGACCTTTTCCATACAGTCGGCGCGGAACATCAGCCGCCGGCTGACCAGTTTCGGGCAGTTGGCGACGACGTACTCGTCCACCGCCCGTGCAAAGTCGACGTAGGCTTTCTGTTCGGGGTCGCCCGGTTCGCGCGTCATCCTGAACGCGCCCGAGGGCGCCTTCGGCAGCGCGGGTTTTCCGAGCGCGACCTGCCCGTCGAGGAAGGCGGCGTTCTTTTTCGCTTCGTCAAGCACGCGCCTGACGCTCTCTTCCGAGGTGTCGGCGATCGACGCGAAGCCCGCGACGCCGCCGCGCCAGACGCGCGCAGAAAGACCGGCGGTCTCCGCCCGTTCGTTTGTGAGAAGGTCGCCCTGCACCAAGGCGATCGACCGTCTCGTATTTCTCTGACGCCTTACCTCGGCGTCGGGTTCGCCCGCGAACAGATCCCGTCCGCGTACAGTGAATTCATGTAACAATGCGGTATCCCCCCTTGTAGTCCGAAATAGAGTATATACCTCTACTATTATACATTTATTCACCCGTTCTGTCAAGGGCGGGGAGATCGTCACGGGGGCGAAAAAAACTTCGCTTTTTCCGCATAAAACCCGCCGTCCTGTCAAGAATATGGAATACATCAACGATCTGGAAAGGAAACAGCAGGATGGAAAACAAAAAACAAGCAAACGAAGCCCGAAGAGAGGAGAGAGCGAAAGCCAACCGGATCCTGTATCTGGTGATCGCCCTGATCCTCTGCCTCGGAGCCGCGATCGCGGGGATCGCCGCCTCGGTCACGTCGGGCAGACGCGAAAGACCGGTCGTGGATACCGACGCCCCCGCCACGACGGCAAAACCGACCGACCCCTCGACCGAAGGCAGCAAGGACGCAGCCGTCGAACCCGACGCGATCCCGACGCTCACAGCCCCCCTTGCCGGACGCGTCTATCGCGCCCACGATCTGACCGTCCCGGTCTACTCGGTCACCCTCGACGAATACCGCGTTCACAACGGCGTCGATATCCTCTCGGAAGCGGGCAGCGACGTGAAGGCGATGGCAAGCGGCGTCGTCACGGAAATTACCGACCACCCCCTTCTCGGTCACAGCGTTTCGGTGCTCCACGCGGGGAACCTGACCACGATCTACCGCAACCTGGTGCCGGAGGAGATCGACGGGCTTTCGGTCGGGGCTTCGGTATCGGCGGGACAGGTGATCGGTCACGTCGGGGCCACCGCCCTCGTCGAATGTTGCGACGAACCCCATCTGCACCTTGAAATGACGCTCTCCGGCGTGTCGGTCGATCCGCTCGACTACGTATCCGAGGAGAGCGTCGCCGCGAGTCTCTCCGACGACGCGGCGTTTGAGGACTGACGGAGAACCGACCGAAGAAGCCGGGGCGCCCCGCTGATGGCGGCGGGATCCGCCCCGGCTCGTCCGGTTTCGGGGGAAAAAGCAAAAATAGCGGTTGATTTTCCGTTCGGGATATGGTATACTACTGTCCGAAAAATCATCCCGGGACGATCCCGGATAACGAAGAGGGTGTGACCGATGGCGAAGATAGCGATCATGGGACTCGGCGTCGTGGGCGGCGGGACCGCCGACCTGCTGACCGAGAACAGGGAGAAGATCCGTGCCGCTTGCGGCGAGTATCTCGACCTGAAATACATTCTGGACATCCGGGATATGCCGGAGAGCCCCTACCGCGACCTGATCGTGCACGATATCGCGCCGATCGCGGAGGATCCCGAGGTGTCGATCGTCGCCGAGACCATCGGCGGCGTCAAGCACGCCTACGAGCACACCGTCCGCCTGCTCAAAGCCGGCAAGAGCGTGGTCACGTCCAACAAACAACTGGTCTCCGAACACGGCGCGGAACTGCTCGCCCTGGCGAAGGAACACGGCTGCCGCTACCTCTTTGAAGCCTCTACCGGCGGCGGGATCCCGGTCATCGGACCGCTCTCCCGCGACCTCTCGGGCAACGAGATCACCGAGATATCGGGGATCCTGAACGGCACGACCAACTATATCCTGACCCGCATGAAGGGCGGCGGCGTGGGCTTTGAGACCGCGCTTGCCGAGGCGCAGGAGAAGGGGTACGCCGAGCGCGATCCCTCCGCCGACGTCGAGGGGACCGACGCCTGCCGCAAGATCTCGATCCTCGCGGCGACCGCGTTCTCGAAACTGATCCCGCCCGCCCGCATCCACACCGAGGGCATCACCGCCATCCGGCAGAGCGACGTCGCCGCCGCCGCGTCGGTCGGCGCCGCCGTCAAACTGCTCGGGAGGGCGATCAGACGCGGGGGCGAATGCTTCGTTCTGGTCTCTCCGTTCTTCGTACCGGGCGACTCTCCGCTCGCGCACGTCGACGGGGTGTATAACGCGATCTCGGTCACCGGCAACTACGTCGGCGACGTGATGTTCTACGGTCGCGGCGCAGGGGCGAAAGCCACGGCGTCGGCGGTGGTCGCCGACCTGATCGCCGCGGTAAACGAAGGAGCGCCCGTCCCGGCTTGGGAGAACGCGGGGGAAGACTTCCCGACCGAGTTCGGCAGTTTCTCCTGCCCGCGGTACCTCGCCTTCGCGGGGATCGACCGCAACGCCGTCCGCGTGGTGTTCGGCGACGTGACCTTCCTCTCGGGCGCCGAGGGCGAGGTCGCTTTCCTCACTTCTCAGAAGACCGAGGCCGAGTGCGCCGACGGTATCGCGCGGCTTTCGGTCGGGGGCGGTCAGTTGCTTTCGATGATCCGGGTCTACGAGATCGGCGAACGGCCCGAGGCGTGATCCCGTTTTTACCGTTGATACCCGTCGCAGGGGCGGACAGATGCGAAATTCTGTCCGCCCCTTTTAATAGCGCCGCGAGGTTCAGAACGGCAAGGATCCCGAGGAAAAGGTCGGAGAGGGAGAAGAGCAGTCCGCGCGGAAAAAACGCGCCGAGGAACAGAAAGAGCGCGAGCAGGAAAGGGAAGGCGCTCCCGCTTGTCCGCGCGGAAAAAACGAGCCGAGGAACAGAAAGAGCGCGAGCAGGAAAGGGAAGGCGCTCCCGCTTCCCCCGAGGGCGGCGAGCGCCGTTTTTCCGTAGAAGCAGTAGGCGAGTGCCGTCGCGAAAGCGAAGAGGAAGACCGCCGCGGCGAGCAAAAGAGGGGCGCCCCGCCCGTAGACGTCCCCGAACGCCGACAGCAACGGGGAAACGCCGTCCCCGCAATACCCCGCGCAGAGGACGGCAAGCCCGGTCAGCGTGCAGAGAAGCAGCGTGTCGGTCGCCACCTCGACGATCCCGAACACCCCCTGCCGGAGCGGATCGAGCGTCCCGGCGCCCGCGTGCGCCAGCGACGCCGTGCCGCAGCCTCCTTCGTTTGAGAGCAGACCGCGCCGGAACCCGACCGACGCCCGCCGGATCAGCGCCCCGATCCCGCCCCCCGCCGCGGCGCGCACCGAAAACGCGTCGCGAAAGATCGCCCCGATCACGCCGGGCAGACGCGCGCGGAACACGGCGATCACCCCGAGACAGGAGAGGGCATAGAGCAGGGTGACGAAGGGGATCACCCGGCTCGACACGGCGCGGATCCGCCGCGATCCCCCGACCGTCGCAAAGACGAGGGGCAGCGCGAGCAGCGCCCCCGTGACCGGGAGCGGGACCGAGAGAGCGACCTTCGCCGCTTCCGCCGCCGCCGCGCTCTGCAGTCCGCCGCCGAGCGTCAAAGAAAGGAACAGGAGCGAGAGCGGGAAGAGGATCTTCGTGATCCGCCCGGACAGGTACCGGGGCAGTCCCGGCGGGGCGGCGGTATCGAGCG
>CACYZS010000003.1 GCA_902778985.1 uncultured Ruminococcus sp. | reverse complement strand
ATCATCGACGCTGCGGAAGCGGCGGGCGCCTCGTGGTTGATCGTCGAGCAGGACAGACCGAGTCTCGGGCTGACCTCGATGGAGTCGATCGACCTCTCGCGCAAGTATCTCCGTTCGCTCGGCTACTGATCCAACCGAACAAACAGACGTCCGCCCTACGGGGCGGGCGTTCGCTTTGTAAAAAAGTTGTCCAAACGATTGCCAAAAAAGATAAATTAGAGTATAATATATTCAAATAGCGCGGGACGCATGCCCGCGTGAAAACGCACGACACGGAAGGAAGATGATTTTTCATGGCAGAGAACAAGAACGCCCGTCGCGGCGGGGTGTCGGTCGAGACCGAGCACCTGTTTCCGATCATCAAGAAATGGCTGTATTCCGAGAAGGAGATCTTTCTGCGCGAACTGGTCTCGAACGCGGTCGACGCGGTGACCAAACTGAAACGGCTCTCTTCGCTCGGCGAATACGACGCGCCGGAGGGGGAGAACTACCGCATCGACGTCAGTTTCGACAAGACGGCGAAGACCATTTCGATCGCGGACAACGGGATCGGTATGACCGAAGAGGAACTCGATCGCTACATCAGTAAGATCGCGCTCTCCGGCGCGCTCGAGTTCGTCGAAAAGTACGAAGGCAAGGGCGACGAGCAAGGCAGCGGGATCATCGGGCACTTCGGGCTCGGGTTCTACTCGGCGTTCATGGTTGCCGACGAAGTCGAGGTGATCACCAAATCCTACACCGGCGCGCCCGCCGTTCGCTGGGTGTGCGGGGAAGAGGGAGACTACACCGTCTATACCGACGGGATCGAGCGCACGCGCGGCACGACCGTGATCCTGCACGTCTCGTCCGAAGGAGAAGAATATCTTTCCGAATGGAAACTCCGCGAGGTGCTCGCAAAATACTGCGGCTTTATGCCGGTCGAGATCTACCTTACGGACGAAGAGAAAGCCGACGAACCCCAAAAAGAGGGCGAGGAACCGAAGGAAAAGAAACCCGAAAACGATATCCACCCCCTGTGGCAGAAGAACCCCGCGGACTGCACTGACGAGGAGTACAATGAGTTCTACCGGAAGGTCTTCTCCGACTACCGCGAGCCGCTTTTCCATCTGCATCTGAACGCCGATTATCCCCTGAACTTCAAGGGGATCCTGTTCTTCCCGAAACTGCGGGAGAACTACGAAAACCTTGAAGGGAAGATCAAACTCTACTACAATCAGGTCTTCGTCGCAGACAACATCAAAGAGGTCATTCCCGAATATCTGCTGATGCTCCGCGGCGTGCTGGACTGCCCCGAACTGCCGCTCAACGTTTCGCGCAGTTATTTGCAGAACAGCGCCTACGTCTCGAAGGTCTCGACCTACATCGTGAAGAAGGTCGCCGACAAACTGAATTCGATCTTCAAGGACGAGCGCGAGAAGTACGAGAAACTCTGGGACGATCTCCGCACCTTCGTCGAGTACGCCTGTATCTCGGATCCGAAGTTCTGCGAGAGAATGAAGCCCGCGATCCTGCTGCCGCTCGAAAGCGGGAAGAAAGTGACGCTTTCCGAGTATCTTGAAGCGGCGAAAGAAAAGAACGAGGGGACGGTCTACTATACGACCGATCCCGAACTGCAGGCGCAGTTCGTCGAGATGTACCGCGCGCGGGGGATCGAGGTCGCCGTCCTGTCCGGACCGCTCGACGTCCGCTTTGCCGAGGTGCTCGAACAGGGCGCCAAGGACGACGAGAAGATCAAGTTCCTGCGCGTTGACGCCGATCTTTCGGCGCTCGGCGACGGGGAAGAGGAAGAGAACGAGAAACTTGCCGCGATCTTCAAGGACGCGGCGGGCGAGGATCTCAAACTCACCGTCAAGTGCCGCCGCCTCGGCGAGGACGACGCGCCCGCCGTCCTGACCGTGTCGGAGGAGAGCCGCCGTATGGAAGATATGATGCGGATGTATATGCCCGACGCCCCCGCCACGGCAAAGGAAGCGACGCTTGCCCTGAACCTCTCGTCCCCCCTGATCGGGAAACTCGCCAAAGAGTCGGACGAAAAGAAGGCGAAGGAGATTGCGTCCTACCTCTTGATGCTGGCGATTATGTCCAACCGTAAGTTTACAGCCGAGGAGATGAAGCGTTTCCAGAAGGACAGCGTTTCGCTCCTGAACGATCTGCTTTGATCGGGCGCGATCCCGTCACGACCGTCCGAAAAAACGCCGACGCGCTCGCACGAGAACGGCAAAAGACGGGGACGGCGGAACAGCTGCTCGGGCGCGACGCGGCGGCTCTGTACGCGCCGGAACTCGACGGTGCGCGGGGAGATCCTCTGCAGACGACGGAACTGCTCTTCGGCGCGGGGAACGCGGTGCGCGATCTTTGCCCGACCGTATCCGCGCGACGCGCGTTCATCTCTGCTTTGATCGAAAAGACAGGGCTTTCCGAGCCCGATCTGTTTCCGGTACCAAACCGAACCGAGACGCGCGTCCTGTACGCGCGTGCCGGAGCGGCGGATCGTGCCTACCGCCTGTTCTCGCAGATCCTAACCGATCCGCGCGTCGGGTACGCTTCCTCAAACGTGGAAGCCGCCGAGGGCGTGGAGAGCGGGGACGCGGATCTGCTCCTGCTCCCGTACGCGGACGCCGACGGGAACCGCGTCATCTCGACGCAGACGTTGTCCGAGACGCACGGTCTTCTTTTGTCCGCGCTTGCGCGTGTGCGCGTCGGCGACGGGCTGATCTACGGGCTCTACGGACGGGCGATCCTGCCGGTACCGAACGCGCGTCTGACCCTGCATCTTTCGATCCCGTCGCCCGACACCGAAACGCTGGCGGGACTGTACGGTTTTGCCGCCTCGTGCGATCTTGACGCAGACGGCGCGGTGATCCCGCCTGACGGCGGGCGCGCGTCGCTCTCCCTTTCGGGCAAGAGAGCCGATTGCCTTGCAGCCGCGGTCTATTCCGTCGCGTTCTGTCCAGGGTGCGAACTCCGGGGACTACGAGCCGCGCAGCCGCTCTCGGAACGATAAAACGACCTCCAAAGGAGACGAATATGAAACGCTATTCTTACAAAACGCACGGCACCTGCTCCCGGCAGATCGACGTCACGCTGAACGGAGACGTGATCGAAGAGGTGGTCTTCCACTACGGCTGTATGGGGAACACGCAGGGTGTCGCCGCCCTCGTGAAGGGAATGAAAGCCGAAGAGGCGATCCGCAGACTCAAGGGGATCGACTGCGGCGGGAAGGGAACGTCCTGCCCCGATCAACTCGCGCGGGCGCTGACCGAAATGCTGAACGGCGCGCAAAACTGATCCGACAGCCGAACCATTCATACGAAGGGGACCGAATACCGTGACCGAAAAACAGAAGCACATCCGCAATTTCTCGATCATCGCGCATATCGACCACGGCAAGTCCACGCTTGCCGACCGCATCCTTGAAAAGACGCGGGCGCTCGACCTGCACGAGATGGAGGAACAGATCCTCGACAATATGGACCTCGAACGCGAGCGCGGCATCACCATCAAGGCGCGCGCGGTTCGTCTCGGCTACCGCGCGAGCGACGGGGAAGACTATGAGTTCAACCTGATCGACACCCCGGGACACGTCGACTTCGGTTATGAGGTTTCGCGTTCGCTCTCGGCGTGCGAGGGCGCTCTTCTCGTCGTCGACGCGACGCAGGGCGTGGAAGCGCAGACGTTGGCAAACGCGTATCTTGCCGTCGACAACTCGCTCGAGATCCTACCGGTCATCAACAAGATCGACCTTCCGTCCGCCGACGTCGAACGGACGCGCGCGGAGATCGAGGACGTGATCGGCATCGACGCGGAAGGGTGTCCCGCCGTGTCGGCGAAAATGGGGATCAACATCGAGGACGTGTTGGAGAAGATCGTCACCGTGATCCCGCCCCCGTCGGGCGACGAGACCGCCCCGCTCAAGGCGCTGATCTTCGATTCCCGTTACGACAGTTATCTCGGCGTCGTGGTCTATATCCGTGTGATGGACGGTCAGGTTCGCGCGGGCGATACGATCCGGCTGATGAGTACCGGCGCGACCTACCAGGTGACCGAGGTCGGTACGCTCGGCGTGACCGAGATGACCGCGACCGACGCGCTTTGTGCCGGGGAGGTCGGATACCTTACCGCGAGCATCAAGTCGGTCGGCGATACCCGCGTCGGCGATACCGTGACGCTTGCAGACCGTCCCTGCGCCGAGGCGCTGCCCGGTTTCCGCCGGGTGCAGCCTATGGTCTATGCCGGTATCTATCCCGAGGACGGCGCCCGCTACGGCGATCTGCGCGACGCCCTCGAAAAACTGCGTCTGAACGACGCGGCGCTCCACTTTGAACCCGAGACCTCGATCGCGCTCGGCTTCGGCTTCCGCTGCGGTTTTCTCGGGCTTCTGCACATGGAGATCATCGAGGAGCGGCTTGAACGCGAGTTCAATCTCGATCTGATCACCACCGCCCCGAGCGTCATCTACCGCGTCACGCTCCGCGACGGGTCGACACGCTTTATCGACAACCCCTCGAACTATCCGTCCCCCGACGAGATCGTCGAGTCGGCGGAGCCGGTGGTGCGCGCGTCGATCATCACGCCGTCCGACTATATCGGGGGGCTGATGGATCTTTGCCAGGATCGGCGCGGCGAGTTTATCGACATGAAATATCTCGATCAGACACGCGTGGAACTGCACTATATCCTGCCCCTAAACGAGATCATCTACGACTTCTTCGACGCCTTGAAGAGCCGGAGCAAGGGGTATGCGTCGCTCGATTACGAGTTCCTCGAATACCGCGCCGGCAAACTGGTCAAACTCGACTTCCTTCTGAACGGCGAGCAGGTCGACGCGCTTTCCTTCATCGTTCACGAGGAGAAGGCGTATCCGCGCGCCAGAAAGATCGCCGAAAGGCTGAAAGAGAATATCCCGCGTCAACTCTTCGAGATCCCGATCCAGGCTGCGATCGGTTCCAAGATCATCGCCCGCGAGACCGTCAAAGCGATGCGCAAGGACGTCCTTGCCAAATGCTACGGCGGCGATATCACGCGGAAAAAGAAACTGCTTGAAAAGCAGAAGGAAGGTAAGAAGAAGATGCGCCGTCTCGGCTCGGTCGAAGTGACGCCCGAGGCGTTCATGGCGGTCCTGAAACTCGACGACGATGCGTAACGGATTCGGCGTCTATCTCCACGTTCCGTTCTGCCTCTCCAAGTGCCCCTACTGCGATTTCTGCTCCTTCCCGGGATCAAACGAAGAGGACAGGGAACGCTACGTTTCGGCGGTGCTGCGGGAGATCTCGGAACGCGATTTTCCCAAACGGGAAGTCACCTCGATCTTCTTCGGCGGCGGCACTCCCTCGCTTCTCGGCGCGCGTCAGTCCGACGCGCTGCTCTCCGCCGTTTATAAGCGGTATCCGGTCGCCCAAGACGCCGAGATCACGTTTGAGATGAACCCCGCGACGGCGGACCGGGAAAAACTGCGCGCTCTTCGCTCGCTCGGCTTCAACCGCGTCAGTATCGGGTGTCAATCGCTTGACGACGGGGAACTGAAGGCGCTCGGGCGGGCGCATACGGCGAAGGGCTTCTTTGACGCTTACGAAGACGCGCATGCCGTCGGGTTCGCAAACGTCAATATCGACCTGATGTACGGGATCCCGCGCCAGACGGCGGATTCGTTTGCGAAAACGCTGAAAACAGTGATCTCTTTGGCTCCGACGCATATCTCCGCCTACGGGCTGATCGTCGAGGAAGGGACGCCGTTCTTTGATCGACGCGCCGAACTCGGTCTGCCGGGGGAGGACGCCGAAGCCGATCTGTACGCGATGGCGTCCGAAACGCTCCGCGCCGCGGGTTACCGGCATTATGAGATTTCGAATTACGCGCGTCCCGGTCACGAGTGCCGCCACAACCTGCTGTACTGGCGGCAGGGGGATTACGCAGGGTACGGGCTGTCCGCGTCCTCGCACGTCGACAACGTCCGGAAGACCAATACACGCGATCTCACGGCGTATCTCGCCTCTCCCGCCGCGGCGACGGCGGAAGAGGCTGTCATAGATGGCGCCGACCTTGCATATGAGTATATCATGTTGGCGCTCCGACTTTCCGAGGGGATCGACGAAGGGGACTTTAGCCGCCGGTTCGGACATACGTTCCGGGACGCGTACGCCCCCAAAATCGCTCCGTTTATCGCGCGCGGGCTTCTTGTAACCGATGGGAAAAAGACGGCGCTGACCGACGAGGGACTGTACCTCAGTTCGGCGCTGCTCCGGGAACTTCTTCCTTGACGCGAAAATCGCGCTCCCCCTTGACAGGAACGGCAAAAAATGATAGAATAAAACCGAAGGAAACAAGCAAAACTGTAAAAGGAGATAACACGATGGCAGAACAGGAAAAGAACCTTCCCGAAGAGGAGGAAGAGGTCGACGTCTTCACCCTGACCGACGAGGAGGGCAACGAGGAACAGTTTGAGATCCTCGGCTCGATCGAACTGGACGGGAAGGTGTACTACGCGATGACCAGCGTCGAAGAGAAGAGCGACGAGTACGTGATCCTTCGTCTGGAAGGCGAGGACGGCGACGACGTGACGCTCGTGACGATCGACGACGATGACGAGTTCGACCGCGTCGCGGACGAATTCGAGGATAAACTGTTCGGCGAGATCGACTACGACGCCGACGGATCCGAGGAACAGTAAGAGTTTTAAACCTGCTTGGTTAGTGATAGACCGGAGTTTGGACCTACAATTCTTTTAAGGGAGCCCGGCTTACCCTGATGGGATGCAGACCTCCCGACGGGAGCCGACTTGTTCCGCTGCCCGTTCGGACGCTGGGAGCAACAAAGTCAGGGACGAAGGCATCCACCCTGTACTGACAGGGTCAGAATTTCCGGCTACACGGCCCGGCGGGGAATCTACGCCCCCTTCCGTATATTGCGGAAGGGGGCGTAACGGTTTATTTGGGGGCGCTCAACTTGACACCCGGGATAATCCGCTGTATAATAAAGACGGCGTTTTTCAAAGAAGCCGGGGGTATTACCATGATCGACATTAACAAGGAAGCGTTCTTTACTCTCTTTGCACTGATTACCCTGATCTGTTTTCCCGCTTTGGTCGTTCTGCTCGTGCTCTGGACCCTTTTCGGGGAAACCGGGTACCTGTTCGCGTCTCTTGCCGGATTCGTGATATACGCGGTTTTGTTTGCGGTGATTTTCGTTCCGTATTGCAGATCCGAGCGTTTGGTCAGACGCGACCGGAAGAATACCGGGGAATACACGCGACGCGTGAAGGAACTGATCGAATCTTGCGGCGGCGTTTTCATTCTGTTCGAGTATTATCCCGAGGCGTTCGGGTGTATGGTCGCCCGCTTTAACGATCAAAACGGGGAAGAACATAACGTGATTCTCGACCGGGACGTGATCTCGGACGGGCAGAGGGATCTGTACGTTTTCAAGGATCCTGCGACCGAAGATCGGTTCACCGGTTTCTTAAAAACCGTTGAGACGGTACTTCACCAATAAAAAAAGACGGAGAAAACTCCGCCTTTTTTATTATACGCTGCGGAAACCTCTGCCGACGATCTCGCTGGAGTTCAGGATGATGACGAACGCCTTCGGGTCGATCTCCCGGACCGCGCGGCGGAGCCGGATGCCCTCGATCCTGCGGCAAACGGTCACGAGCGTGGGTTTGGAATCGTGGGAATAGCCGCCCGTCGCGTCGAGGATGGTGGTCGTATGACCCATCTTCTCGATGATATGGCGGCTGATCTCGTCGGGTTTCTCGGTCACGATCAGAAAGCACTTGCAGACCGAGAGCGACTCGATCACGCTGTCGACCAAAAACGCCTTCGCAAACAGACCGAGCAGGGAGAACAGTCCCGCCGTCACCCCGAAAACGAAGAACGAAGAGCAGGCGATGAGGAAGTCGGTGCAGAGCAGGGCTTTTCCCGTGTCGAGCCGCGTGTATTTCTTCAGGATCAGCGCGACGATATCGGTCCCGCCAGAGGACGCGTTCACGTAGAATAAGATCGACGAGCCGATCGAGGTGAGCAGGATCGCGTAAACCAGTTCGAGAAAAGGTTGGTTCGTGATCGGCTGATCGAGCGGGATCCATTTTTCAAGCCCAAGCGTTTCGAGCGAGAAGAGCAGACTGCAGAAGACCGTCCGGACGCTGAAACTCTTTCCGACGACGAAAAAACCGATGATAAGAAGAAGGACGTTGATCGCCGTGATCAGCGTGCCGGGCGTGACGTAGGCGTTCGGGATCGCCTTGCCGAGCACGGTCGAGATACCGCTGACCCCGCCGGTCGAAAATCCGTTCGGGATCTTGAAAAAGTAGACGCCGACCGCGATCATCGACGAACCGAGGATCATCACGGGGATCCGGAGCAGAAGAGATCCTTTAGCGGTTTTCATCTCTTTATTCCTCTTTCGGATCTTCCGGTTCGGCGGGGGCTTCCGGGATCTGTTCCGCCTTCGGACGCGGCGGGTCGGCGGTCACGGTGGTAAAGCCGTTCCCGTGGACGTCTGCGACCGAGTGGACCACGGTAAAGGCTGTGGGGTCGATCGAGCGGATCAGTTGCTGTACGCGGTAGAGTTGCCGGGTCGACACGACCGTCATCACGAGGTCGCATTCCCTCTGCAGGTAGCCGGTTTTCCCGTGCAGGAGCGTCACGCCGCGGCTCATCTCGGAGATGATCGCCTCGGTCAACTCTTCGGGTTTGTTCGTGACGATGGTGATCTGCATCTTCTGTCGCCCGACGAGGAGCACCTTGTCGATCAGGACCGTGTAGATCAGAACGAGGATCAGTCCGTAAAGGACCTGCTCTTTATCGGAGAAGAACGCCTGGAGGATCAGGATCAGGACGTCGAACGTCCAGATCGCGATCGAGACCGGAACGTGCAGATACTTGTTCGCGATCAGCGGCGGGATGTCGGTGCCGCCGGTCGAGGAACCGCAGCGAAGGACCGTTCCGACCGCAAGACCGATCAGCAGTCCCGCGTAGATGGTCGAGAGCATGAGATTGTCGGTCAGATGCACCTTCAGAAGGTGGGGTTCGAGGATCGTGTAGAACAGCGGGTAACTGATCGAACTGACGAGTGTCGTAAGCGAAAAGCGCCGTCCGAGAAAGATCAGACCGATCACGAACATCACGGCGTAGAAGATATTGGTGAAGACGGCGATGGGGAAGCCGCTCACCTTGTTGACGAAGATGGCGATACCGGCGGTCCCGCAGGTGATCAGACCGTTCGGAACGATGAAAAGCGCGGTCGCGGCGGCGTAGACGCCGTTGGCGATGATGACCGCGATGATCTCAAACGTAAGGCGAAGAGACGGATTCTTCAAAAACACGGCTGTCTCCTTTTCCCCGAAACAAAACCCGGGCGGCGTCCGCTATGTGAACAGGTCTGCCGCCCGGGTGTGTTTCCTCGGGGATTTACTTATTGATCTTGTCGAGGATCTTTTCAAGCAGTTCGGTCTGCTTGGCGCTGGTTTCGTAGAACGCCTTGAGTTGCGCCTCTTTTTCGGCGACTGCCGCGGCTGCCTCGGCATCGGCTTTCGCTTTCTCTTCGGCGGCGATCTTGGCTTCTTCTTCGGCTTTCTTCGCGGCTTCTTCTGCTTTCTGTTTCTCACGGAACGCAAGCCGATCCTGCGAAGCGCGGATGACGCGGACCATAATGAAGATGGTCAGTGCGATGATCAAAAAGTTGACGATCGCTTGCAGGAACAGACCGTACTGGATGTGTCCGGCGCCGGTCCCCTCCACGATCACTTCGAGTCCGGTGTCGGGATCGGGGATATAATCGGGTTTTCTGATCCAGACGTCGAGTTCGGCAAGCGACGCTTTGCCGGTGAAGAGCCCGACGAGAGGCATGATGATATTGTTGACGAGCGAGGTAATGATGGCGTTGAACGCGCCGCCGATGACGACCGCAACAGCCAGGTCGAGGATATTGCCTTTGGTTATGAACGCTTTGAAATCCTTAAAAAACGACGATTTTTTCTTCTCTTTGTTCTTTTTCATTTTTGCGATGGATCTCCTTCCGTTTAAATCGTTCGGGCATACTTGAGGTTACCATTTTTAATATACACCAAAAAAAGCGAAAAGTCAACCCCCGAAGCCAAAACGGGGGCTTTTTCCGAACGCGAAATAAAAAGTCCGTTTTATTGAGCGGAACGCGTTGTAGAATGAGGTCGTAAAAAGAAAAAAGGAGACGACCGAAATGAAAAAGAGAGTGCAAAAAAGGGGAAGAAGTTACCGGCTCCTCGGAGTCGTGACCGTCCTTGCGATCCTGGTTTCGCTTTTGCTCGGGTTCCTTGTCTCGGAGGACGCGTGCCTGGCGGCGTTCTTTGCCGGCGCGACGGCGATCACCTTCGGCGCGATCCTGTCCTTCGGCATCGAGAGCGCGGCGGAGGTCCGGCGCGAGCGGAACGAGGCGGCAGACGTCGCGTCGGTTTCCCGGAAAATCCCCAAACGGTCTTGACAAAACGGCAAAAAGGCGTGTATAATGTTTACATTCCGTTTCGTTAAGGAGGACGCCGGTCAAACCGGCGCGTGAGGGTATGTCAAGTTGTCGGATCCCGGAGAACTACGTTTCCCACCTGTCTTTGCGTCAGACCGAGAACGCCATCAAGAAGGTCAAAGACTTTTTTGAGCGCGATCTCGCCATTCAACTGAATTTGACGCGCGTCTCCGCGCCTCTGTTCGTTTCGCGCGACAGCGGGCTGAACGACAACCTGAACGGCGTCGAACGCCCCGTTTCTTTCGACCTTTATTCGGGGGAGACCTTCGAGATCGTCCATTCGCTCGCGAAATGGAAGCGTCAGGCGCTGAAAACCTACGGATTCTCCGCCGGGGAAGGGCTTTATACCGACATGAACGCCATTCGCCGCGACGAGGACACCGATAACCTGCATTCGATCTTCGTCGACCAGTGGGACTGGGAGAAGGTGATCCGCCGCGAGGATCGCACGCTTGACACGCTGAAAAAGACCGTCAAACTGATCTACGCGTCTCTCCGTCACACCGAGATCTACATCGCCGACGATTATAAATTCATCGACCGCCTGCTCCCCGAGAAGATCACCTTTCTCTCGACGCAGGAACTCGAGGACAGATTTCCCGACGCGACGCCGAAGGAACGTGAGTATTTCGCGGCGAAGGAGTACGGCGCGATCTGCCTGATCGGCATCGGCGGGAAACTCCGCTCGGGGATCCGCCACGACGGGCGCGCCCCCGACTACGACGACTGGTCGCTGAACTGCGATATCATCGTTTACTATCCCGTTCTGGACGTCGCGCTCGAACTCTCCTCCATGGGGATCCGTGTCGACGAGGACGCGATGCGCCGCCAACTTGCCGAGGCGGGCTGCCCCGAACGGGCGGATCTGCCCTTCCACCGCGCGCTGCTCGCCGGGGAACTCCCCTATACGATCGGCGGCGGGATCGGACAGTCGAGAATGTGTATGTTCTTTCTCAGGAAGGCGCACATCGGCGAAGTGCAATCGTCTTTCTGGGACGAAGAAACGCGTTCGGTCTGCGCTTCGCACGGCGTAGAACTTCTGTAAGACAAAAAAACGGGGCGACCGGTTCGGTCGCCCCGCCTTTTCGTTTTACGAGAAGTGCAGGAGATAGTAGGAGGAGAATTTCTGAATCTCGGTATCGAGCCATTCGTATCCGTATTCCTCCGAGAGCGTCGGGAGTTCGGAGAACAGATTGACGCCGAGTCCGAGGCGGTCGCCCTCGATCGTAAATCCCATCGCAGCAAGAACGGTAGGGAAAAGGTCCATGGTCGTAAAGACGCGTCCCTCGGTCGATTGCGCAGGCGTCGCGGCGGAGTTGATCAGACAGTTGTAGATCGACGCCTGACGGTCGGGATCGGCAAGCCCCGTATCCATACGGGGATGGTCGCCGGTTATGACGAGCAGAGTGTCTTCGTAGAAGTCCTGTTCGGTGAACCACTGGACGAAGTCCGCCGCCAGACGGTCGGCGCACGAGAGCACGCGTTCGAGGCGCGACCGCGGCTGTTCCGCGCAGTTGGGGCAGAGGTGTCCGTAGGAGTGGTGCGTGTCGACGGTCAGGAAAGTGAAGTTGAAGGGCTCTCCGCTTGCCGCCAGTTCCAGGATCTCGCTTTTCGCGATATCATACAGGATATAGTCTTCAAAACCCCACCATCCGTCGAAGTAGTCGGAGGCGATGGCGCCGGTCTTGCGGGCGGTGTAGAGATCGTAGATCTTAAAGTTCCCGTGCTGGGTGAAGTAATGATCCCGTCCGGCAAAGCGGGCGTCAGAACCGCAAAGGAACTCCTGACGGTATCCCTTCTCTGCCAGAACGTCGCCGAAGGTAGTCAGACCGGAAGCGAACTTCTCACGGTAGATCATACGGTTGTACCCGTTCTCGCCGAGTTCGAACGAGAAGGGAACGCCCGACGTCGACGCGAGCAGAGCCGCGACGGTCCAACCGGTACCGACCGGGCTGTAGAACCCGCCGAGTTTTCCGTCGGTCTGGTCGGAGAAAAAGAGGTTTTCTCGCGCAAGCGCAGTCAGGTTCGGGATCAAGTTGTTCTTCTTGATCCCGCCGTCCTCGACCGACGCGGCGGCGGTCTCCATACTCTCCATATAGAGCCAGATGATGTTCTTCGGTTTCCCGTTCGCCTCGATCTTCACGTCTTTGGGCGAGACGTAGTGATCCTCGTAGATCGTGGTCTTTTGCCGCAGCAGAAGCAGATAGTCGGGGATCCCGAGCACGATCACCGCGAAGGTGAGCGAGAAGACGAGCAACAGAAGGATCGCTCCGGCGCCGACTCTGCGAAACTTCTTTTGCAGGGCGAAGCGCGCGGGGCGGCGCGTATCGTTTTTGATCCGGTCTTCACGCTCGATCTGGTATTGGGTCCGGTTCTTCCGCTTGAGTTTGATATCGCGCACGATTCTCCTGATCGGTTCCCTTAAAAACAGCGGGATACAGATCAGAATATAGAGCGCCGCGGCGGCGATCACGTAGGGAAGAGCGGCGTTGACGATCTGCACGACCGTCCCTTCTCCCGTGCCTTTCAGGGGGGAGAGAACGGTGTAGATGAACTCCTTGAATGAAACGCCGAAGTTCTTTGAGTACCAAACCGAAAGAGAGAGGATCGTGACGCCGAGCAGGAACAGGATCCCGAACAGAACGGCAAATACGATTTTCCCCGGTTTCGGTTGTTTTCGTTGCTTTTTCAAACGCAGTCCTTTCTTCTGATAGAGGATCGGTCACTGTTTTCGGAAAGAGCGGTTTTTAGAGACGGTCAGAAGTTGTTGCCGTTCCAACCCCAGTATTCGAGGTTCTCGTACTTGACGTAGACGCCCTCGCCGGGGATCCCGGCGACGCGCTCCATCAGGTCGGTCAGGTCGCGCGTGACGGCGGCGAACGCGTCGGGCGTGGACTTACCGAGCAGTTCGACTTCGATCATGGCGAGCGGCTGATCGGATTTCCCGGCGAGCGAAAGGGCGCAATCCCCCTCGCAGTCGGTCATCAGCCAGCGTTCGGTCTTGCCCGGGAAGAGTTTGATGGTCTTCCCGAGTTCCTTTTGCAGTTCTTTGACCGTTTCGGCGGTCAGAGGGCGGTTGCAGCGAACACGAATATACGGCATCGTTTATACCTCACACACCGGAATAAGCGGAGAAACCGCCGTCGATCGGAAGGATCACGCCGGTCACAAATGCGGAAGCGGCGTCGTCCAAGAAGAAGAACAGACCGCCGAGCAGTTCGTTTGCCTCGCCGAAGCGACGCATGGGCGTCCCGGCAAGGATCTTGCCCGTACGGGGCGTGGGCGTCCCGTCCTCGCGGAACAGGAGCGCGCGGTTCTGGTTGGTCACAAAGAACCCGGGCGCGATCGCGTTGACGCGGATCCCGGTCTCGGCGAAATGGACGGCGAGCCATTGGGTGAAGTTCGAGACGGCTGCCTTCGCGGCGCTGTACGCGGGGATCTTGGTCAGGGGACGGTAGGCGTTCATCGAGGAGATGTTCACGATGTTCCCGCCTTTGCCCGATTTCGCCATATCGAGGGCGAAGACCTGGGTGGTCAGGAAAGCCGCCGTGACGTTGAGATCGAACACGAAGCGGACGCCGTCGGGCGAGATCGAGAAGAAGGACTGCTTGTCTGGATCGGCAAGCGTGGCTTCCGAGAAGGTCTCG
This sequence comes from uncultured Ruminococcus sp., assembly GCA_902778985.1. GTDB lineage: Bacteria > Bacillota > Clostridia > Oscillospirales > CAG-272 > UBA1740. The sequence goes on along the minus strand of CACYZS010000003.1, from coordinate 3,242 downwards.
TCGAAGGTGGTGGCGCGGGGGTTGTTCCCGCCGGCGCCGTTGATCAGGATATCGCAGGCGCCGAAGGTCTTGTCGACGATCGCTTTCGCTTCTTCGAGCGACGCCTTGTCAAGGCAGTTGGCTTTCACCGCGATCGCCTCTCCGCCGTCGGAGACGATCTCGTCTGCGATCTGTTTCGCCACGGTCTCGTTGATGTCGAGCAAAGCGACCTTCGCGCCGCATTTGGCGAGCGCGCGGGAGAAGTCGGAGCAGAGAACGCCGGCGGCGCCGGTCACGACCGCGACTTTCCCGGTAAGGTCGAGCGCGTAGGGAAGTTTCATTTCAGCCATTGTGGTTTCCTTCTTTCCTTACTTTTTGGGAAGCGTCTTTTCAAGTGCTTCCCATACACCCGAGATGTAAACGGCGCCGAGCGCGCGGTCATAGAGACCGTAGCCGGGCTTACCCGATTCGCCCCAGATGTTTCTGCCGTGGTCGGGACGGATATAACCGTCGAAGCCGTTCTCGTAGAGCGCACGCAGGATCCCGTAAATGTCGAGCGAGCCGCATTCGGTGGGGTGCGGGCTCTCGTGGAAGAACAGTTTCCCGTCGTCCTGCTTGACGAAGCGGATGTTCCGCGCGTGGACGAAATGGACGCGTCCCATCGCGGCGTACTTGCCCGCCATCTTCACAAGGTCGTTGTTCTGATCGGCGCCGAGCGAACCGGTGCAGAGCGTGATGCCGTTCTCGGGTTCGTCGACCGCCTTGAACAGCCGGTCGATCCCCGCCTCGTTCGAGATGATGCGGGGAAGCCCGAAGAGCGACCACGGCGGATCGTCCGGGTGCACCGCCATTTTGATCCCGCTCTCCTTGCAGGCAGGCATCAGGGCGGTCAGGAAATAGACCATGTTCTGGAACAGTTGTTCCGCGTCCACGCTCTCGTAGCGGCGGAGCAGGGCGGCGAGTTGCTCGCGGGTGTAACTTTCGTCCCAACCGGGAAGCGAGAGCGATTGCTTGCGCGGATCCAGGGCGTCGACGGTGTGCTGGTCGTAGGCAAGGCAGTTTGAGCCGTCAGGCGTTTTGAAGGCGAGTTCCGACCGCACCCAGTCGAAGACCGGCATGAAGTTGTAGCAGATCACTTTCACGCCCGCTTTTCCGAGATTGCGGATGGTTTTGATGTAGTTGTCGATCAGTTTGTCGCGCGCGGGAGAACCGAGTTTGATCTCCTCGTGGACCGGGACGCTCTCGATCACTTCCATCTCGAGCCCGGCGTCGTTTGCGAGTTTCTTCTGCTTCAGGATGCTGTCGAGGTCCCAACTCTCCCCGACGGGGATCGAGTACAGGGCGGTCACAACGCCGCTCATGTTCGGGATCTGACGGATCTTTTCGAGGGTAACGGGATCTTTTTCCCCGTACCAGCGGAAGGTCATTTTCATTCGGCGTATTTCCTTTCTTTATCGGATCATGACCGGGGCTTCCCGGTCGGATGAACGGTAGGCGGCGAGCAATACCCGCACGGGAACGGCGGCGGAAGAGAGCGGGACCGGCATCGGAGCGCCGGAACGGAGCGCCTCGTAGAACCGGTGGATCAAGCGGATATGCCCCGCCCCCCAACACTCCTTGCCGGGCAGAGAAAGTTTATCAGGTACGTCGTACGGATAGGGGACGCCGTCCAGGTAGATCTCCTCTCCGACCTTGGTGATCCGACGACCGTTTTTACAGTAGAGTTCGAGAAAGTTCGGCGCGTCGCACCCGAAAGCGGTGGTCGCGGAGAAGAAGGCATTCGAGTCGTTTTTGAAGGTGATAAGCATTTCCGCCGTGTCCTCGACCTCGATCAGATTTGCGTGACGGTGGTTTGCCGTTTTCGCAGACACCTCGGTAGGTTCTCCGCAGAAACCGATCAGAAGATCGAGTTCGTGGATCGCCTGATTGATCAGGACGCCGCCGCCCTCGGTCGCGATCTTGCCGCGCCAGTCTTCCGAACGGTAGTACTTTTCGTCCCGGTTCCAGGTGACCAGCGCCCGGGCGTGGTCTACGCCGCCGCACTCACCGACCAGTTTTTTGACTTCGAGCGTCGCGGGGTTGAAACGGTTCTGGAAGCAGACGCAGACAACTCCGGTGCTCTTGCTCTCGGCTTCAAGCAGACGGTCGATCTCTTCGTCGGTGATACAGACCGGCTTTTCCAAAAGGACGTCGATCCCGCGGGCAAGCGCCTCGCACGCCATCTCAAAATGCAAATGGTGCGGCGTCGCGATATGTACCGCGTCGGGTTTGATCGCGTCGAACATCTCCCGGTAGTCGGTAAAGATGCGCGTGTTCGGCGCGTACTTGTCCCGCGCGCGTTCGGCGCGTTCGGGGAGAATATCGCACAGACCCGCGATCTCGACGTCCGGGATCTTCCCGAGCGCGGTCAGGTGGTTGCCGGAGATCGCTCCGCAACCGATCAAAACAGTCTTCATCGTTTTTCTCCGACGTTATTTTGAAAAGAAGGGACCGTTTTCGGTAAATCCTTCGCTGCGCAGCACGTTTTTCAGCGCCGCGACGGCGAAAAGCACGCATCTCGTCCGATTCTCTGCCATGTGCAAGTCCACGGAGATATTATACCAAATACCTGCCGCGCCAACCGCGCCGCAAATCGAAAGCGTCGTTCTCATGCCATGTCTCTTCGCCAGCATCTTCCACCGGAAAATCCCTTCGCACTACGGTTCAATCTCTACAAGACGCCGTTTCGATCCAAAGCGGCGGCGAAAAGGTCGATGCCGCGCAGATTCAGGTTGAGGTTCGCTTCGTTGTCGCACGAAGCCCACGGCGCCATCAGGAAGCCGAGCAGCCGCTCAGGCGCGATGACCTCGCGGCATGTCTTGACGAGCTTGCCCATCACGTCGTCCGCGCCGATCTTCAGGTTGCGCCGCCCTTCTCCGGCCCAGTTCGTGCCGCACGGGATCTGATCGAAGCCCGCCTTCTCCAGATCCCAGAACTGGACGAGCCGCTCCAAGTCGCTCGTCTTGTTCGTCTTCGGGTCAAACCCGCCATACCACTCGTCGTAGTACCAGTTGGACATCACCACGCTCTTCGGGCTGCGCTTCAGGAACTCAGGATGGCGCCACCCGTAGTCGCTCCAGCACCACGGACGCGCGCCAAGGCTCTCTACCGTGCGAACTAGGTGCAGATAGTCGTGCATCCAGAACTCCTTGGTCCTCGCCACGAACGTAGCCGCCAAGCGTCACACCTGAAGGCAAACGCAATTCGCTGACCGGCTTCTGACA
>CACYZS010000002.1 GCA_902778985.1 uncultured Ruminococcus sp. | reverse complement strand
GGAACGCGGGCCGGTTCCCGATCCCGCGACCGAACGCGCTGCAAAGTCTTTAAGAAAACAGTATCCGAACCAAACACTACCGATATAAGGAGAAACCGAATGACTGACCAATCCGAGATCTACGAAAACAAGCCCGTCCAATCCTTTGCCGACGCCGAACCGCTCACCCTTGCGCGGGAAGCGGCGAAGATCCTGATCAATAAGAAAGCGTCGCACTTGAAACTCCTGTCCGTTTCGGACGTGACGGTGATCGCCGATTACTACGTGATCGTGACCGGGCGCTCCTCGACGCAGATCAAGGCGCTTGCCGATGATCTGGTGTACGAGATGGGGCGACGGGAAGTGCCGTGCGCGCACCTCGAAGGCAGGGACGGCGGCGCGTGGATCCTCTGTGACTTCGGCTCCGTGATCGTGCATATCTTCGACCGTGAGTCGCGCGAATACTACAACCTGGAACGGCTCGCGTCAGAGGGCGCCGAGATCGACTGCACCGATCTGCTCACCCCGGACGAGATCGGTCAGTAAAACTTAACTACGGAAACAATTTGAAAAAGGAATAAAGACGATGAAACACGATTTTCAAACGATCGAAGCCAAATGGCAGAAGAAGTGGGACGAGGCAAACGCCTTCGCCGCAACGAACGACTACTCGAAACCGAAATACTATACGCTGGTGGAGTTCCCGTACCCCTCGGGCAACGGTCTGCACGTCGGGCACCCGCGTTCCTATACGGCGCTGGATATCGTTTCGCGGAAGAGGCGGATGCAGGGATATAACGTCCTGTTCCCGATGGGGTGGGACGCCTTCGGTCTGCCGACCGAGAACTTCGCGATCAAGAACCATATCCACCCGCGTATCGTGACCGAACGCAACGTGGCGCGCTTCAAAACGCAATTGAAGTCTCTCGGTCTGTCCTTCGACTGGAACCGTGAGATCAATACCACCGATCCGAGTTACTACAAGTGGACGCAGTGGATCTTCCTCAAACTGTTTGAGAAGGGACTTGCCTACAAGAAAAAGATGTCGGTCAACTTCTGTACGTCCTGCAAGGTCGTGCTTGCGAACGAGGAAGTGGTGAACGGCGTCTGCGAACGCTGCGGCGCTCCCGTCATTCACAAGGTCAAGGAACAGTGGATGCTGAAGATCACGGCGTACGCCGACCGCCTGATCGACGATCTCGAGGACGTCAACTTCATCGAAAAGGTCAAGACGCAGCAGATCAACTGGATCGGTCGTTCGACTGGCGCAGAGGTGATCTTCGAGACCACGGCGGGCGATCCCCTGAAGATCTACACCACGCGTCCCGATACGCTCTTCGGCGCGACCTATATGGTCATCGCGCCCGAACACGAGTATATCGACCTTTGGCGCGACAAACTGAAAAACTACGACGAGGTGATCGCGTACCGCGAGGCTGCGGGGCGGAAGTCTGACTTCGAGCGCACCGAACTCGCCAAAGAGAAGACCGGCGTCAGACTCGACGGCGTTGCGGCGATCAATCCCGTCAACGGCAAAGAGATCCCGATCTTCACCTCGGACTACGTCCTTTCGGGTTACGGCACCGGCGCGATCATGGCGGTCCCTGCGCACGACGACAGAGACTGGGAGTTCGCCGCGAAGTTCAACCTTCCCATCGTGGAAGTGGTCGCCGGCGGAGACGTCACGAAAGAGGCGTTTACAGACGTCGAGACGGGGAAGATGGTCAACTCCGGCTTCCTTGACGGACTTGAAGTCTCCGAAGCCAAAGAAAAAATCATCGAATACCTCACCGAACGCGGCATCGGCGTCAAGAAGATCAACTTCAAACTCCGCGACTGGGTGTTCTCCCGTCAGAGATACTGGGGCGAGCCGATCCCGCTGATCTTTTGCGAGAAGTGCGGCTGGGTCCCGGTTCCCGAAAACGAACTGCCCCTGACGCTTCCCGACGTCGAGTCCTACGAGCCGACCGAGACCGGCGAGTCTCCGCTTGCGCTCATGACCGACTGGGTGAACTGCAAGTGCCCGAAGTGCGGCGGTCCCGGCAAACGCGAAACCGATACCATGCCGCAGTGGGCGGGTTCGTCCTGGTACTTCCTGCGCTACTGCGATCCGCACAACGATAAGGCGCTCGCGTCCAAAGAGGCGCTTGAATACTGGATGCCGGTCGACTGGTACAACGGCGGTATGGAGCATACCACGCTCCACCTGCTGTATTCGCGCTTCTGGGCGAAGTTCCTCTTCGATATCGACGTTCTGAAAGAGAAGGAACCCTACCGCAAGCGTACCTCGCACGGTATGATCCTCGGCGAAAACGGCGAGAAAATGTCCAAGTCCCGCGGCAACGTCGTCAACCCCGATGATATCGTGAGCGAGTACGGCGCCGACACGATGCGTCTGTTTGAGATGTTCATCGGCGACTTTGAGAAATCCGCGCCCTGGAACCCGCAGTCGATCAAAGGTTGCAAGCGTTTCCTGGAACGCTTCGCCGGGCTGACCGACCTCGTGAAGGGCAAAGGAACCACGCCTGCGCTCGAGAAATCGTTCCACAAGACCATCAAGAAGGTCTCGGACGATATCGAAGCCATGAAGTTCAATACCGCCATCGCCGCGATGATGTCGCTGATCAACGAGATCTACGAGGTCGGCTCGATCACGAGCGACGAACTGGCGACCTTCTCCCGGATCCTCTCTCCCTTCGCTCCGCATCTTGCCGAGGAAGTCTGGGAGTTCGTCGGCGGAAAAGGCTTCGTTTCTCTTGCCGCCTGGCCCGAATACGACGAAGGAAAGACTGCGGACGACGAGGTCGAATTCCCGATCCAGATCAACGGGAAGGTACGCGCCGTCGTGACCATCCCCGCAAACGCCGGAAAGGAAGAGATCCTCGCCGCGGCGAAAGCCGACCCTAGGATCATCGCCGCCCTGGACGGGAAGACGGTTGTCAAAGAGATCGTCGTGCCCGGGAAGATCGTGAACATCGTGATCCGCTGAACGGATCGGGGGGAATAAGTTATGCTCGAGAATTTGCCGGAACGGGAATTTGACGTACTGGGGATCGGCGAAGTCATGCTTCGTCTCTCCCCGGAAGGGAAGGACCGGATCTCGCAGAGCGAGTCCTTTGAAAAGTGCGCGGGCGGCTCGGAACTCAACGTGGTTTCGGGCATCTCGCAACTCGGACTGCGCACCGGGATCGTCACCCGCCTGCCCGACAACGAGATCGGAAAGTTCATCAAGAATAAGATCCGTTACACCGGGACAAGCGACGATTTCGTCACTTACGACACCACGTCCGAAAAGCGGCTCGGCATCTACTACTACGAGCGCGGCGCCTATCCGCGCGTCTCGGTCGTGTCCTACGACCGTACCGACTCGTCCTTCGTGCGCTTCTCGCTCGACGAACTTGATCCCCGCATCTTCCGTTCCTGCAAGGTCTTCCATCTGAGCGGGATCACGCTCGCCTTGGGAGAAACGCTCCGCCGTCAGGTGGTCGAAATGATCCGCCGTTTTCACGAGAACGGCACGCAGATCTCCTTTGACGTCAACTACCGTGCGGCGCTCTGGAGCGAGGAAGAGGCGCGGAAGACCATCGAAACCATTCTCCCGTACATCAATCTGCTGTTCATCTCCGAGGAAACGCTTCGCCGTATGCTCGGCAGAAAGGGCGAACTTAAAGAGATCCACCGCTCGCTCGCCAAAGAGTACCCCGAACTGAAAATGATCGCCAGCACGCAGCGCACTGTGATCTCGCCGACGCGCCACGACTTCGGCAGCCTGATCTACGACGTGAAGGAGGATCGGCACTACGCCGAGGAACCCTACCGCGAGATCGAGGTGGTCGACAGGCTCGGGAGCGGCGACGCGTACGTCGCGGGCGCACTCTACGGCGCGATCAAGTATCACGATATCGAGCACGCCGCGCAGTTCGGCGACGCCATGTCCGCCATCAAGAATACCATTCCGGGCGATATGACGGTCTGCGATATCAACGACGTCACCCGCGTCATCACGACGCACCTTTCCTCGGGACCGAAAAACGAAATGGTCCGGTAATTCAGAAAACGAAGAGCCGTTCGGTATAAACCGAACGGCTCTTTTGTATTCGGGTTGGATTACGCGGTTCTTCGTTTCGTGAACGTCCCGATCAAAAGGAAGATCAGAAAACCGACGATGTCGGTCCCAACGATTGTCGAACCGACCGGGGTATCCGCGACGATAGAGATCAGGATACCGAGGAAAGCGCACGTGACCGAGAAGATCGCGGAGCAGATCGTGACGGAACGGAAACTCTTGAACACCCGCATCGCCGACAAAGCGGGGAACACGACCAAAGCGGAGATCAGAAGCGAGCCGACCAGGTTCATCGCCAGGACGATAATGACGGCGATCACGACCGCGATCAGGAGGTTGTAGAGTTCGGTCTTCATTCCGGTCGCGGTCGAGAAGTTCTCGTCGAATGTGACCGAAAAGATCTTGTTGTAGAAGAGAACGAAGACGACAAGAACCACAATCGAAAGAGCGATGCTCAGCCAGACCTCGGTCGTCGACAGGGTTAAGATCTTGACGGATCCGAAAAGCGACGAGCAGACGTCGCCCGACACGTTACTTGACTTTGAGAAGACGTTCATGAGCAGGTATCCGATCGCGAGCGCGCCGACTGAGATCATCGCGATCGCGGCGTCTCCCTTGATCTTCGCGTTCTGACCTTTCCGGAGGATCAGAATGGCGGCGAAGGTCGTGGCGATCAGAATGAAGGGCATATTGTTGGTCAGACCGATTACGACGCCTACGGTCATGGCGCCGAACGCCACGTGTGAAAGCCCGTCCCCGATAAAGGAAAAGCGTTTCAGAACCAGCGTCACGCCCAAAAGCGACGAACAGAGCGCGATCAAAACCCCGACGATCAGGGCGTTTCGGGCAAACGGATACTGCAAAAGGAGGAGTTTATCAATTATCTCGTTCATTTATCCTCTCCCCCTTTCAAAAAACCGCTTGCGATATCGCTTTCGATGTATTCTTCTTTGGTTCCGAAAAAAACGTGTCCCGCAACGTGCAGGATGCGGTTCGCATACTTGATCGCCGCGGCGATGTCGTGCGAGATCATGATGACCGTGATCCCGTCCTTTTTGTTCAGTTCCTCGATCAGATCGTACATTTCCGCAGTCACGACAGGATCAAGTCCCGCGACCGGCTCGTCGAGAAGCAGTATCTTGGACGTCGCGCAAAGCGCACGGGCAAGCAGAACGCGCTGCTGCTGACCGCCCGACAGTTCGCGGTAGCAACGGTTGACTAATTTCCGGATCCCCATTCGCTCGATATTTCTTTGCGCCCGTTCCTTGTCCTCTTTGTTGTAGAACGGACGAAACCCCATTCGGTTTCCGCATCCCGAGAGAACGATCTCCCAAACGGAAGCGGGGAAGTCCTTTTGCACCTCGGTTTGCTGCGGCAGATAGCCGATCTCGTTCCGTAAAAGACCGTCGCCCGTTCTGATCTCGCCCGCAATCGGCGGAAGAAGACCGAGTATGGTTTTCATTAACGTGCTTTTCCCGGAACCGTTTTCTCCGACGACGCACAGATAGTCCCCGGCGTTGACTTCAAAACTAAGACCGTGAACGATCTCGTGCCCGTCATATCCGAGCGCAAGATTCCGACAGGTGAGCAGAGCCATTGAATATTCCTCCAGAAGGTTGTGTCTGATTTCAATCGATTTGTTCCAGGGTTTGGACGACCAGCGCGCCGTCGGTTAGAGTCCCGCTTAAAACGACAGTCTTACCGATCCCCGGAATCGTGCCGTCATAGGTGAATTCGTAGTACCACGAGCCGTCGTAATACGGATCCTGGAACGAGGTCATCGTTTTGATACGACCGTATGCGATAAAAGTCTGATCCTTGAAATAGTCGGGAAACCGTTGCAAATTGATCAACTGTACGCGTTCCAGCGTATCGCTCATAACGTACATATTCACGTCGTAGGTCGTGCCGGTGTAAATCGTATTCGTCGTAACAATCGCATCTTTGATCCAATAATTATCAAGTGCCTGCTCGTCCGAAACGAAGGTTCCTTCAACCGTTACAAGAGATCCGACGGCGGGGAGTTTTTGCCCTTTCTTCGGCGTGAACTCCCATTGCCAGTCACAGCACTTCGTTGAATCGCGGTACCCCCAGACGTAATAGCGGTCCAGGTCGTTAAACGCATCGTGCAGAACGGCGAATACGCCGACTTTCTTTACGCTTTTGCCGTCAAAGTTTTGGGCGTACCCGTTGTAAAAAACGTTTTGGTAAAGAACGTACTCGTTTTGGTTGACGGTTCCTTGACGTTCATCAGAATACCCGACCTCACCCCCGGATGAAGTGGAGCATCCAACGGTGAGCAGGATGACGGACGCCGTAAGAATTATAGAGAGTATGATCCCAAATCTTTTCATACGATTGCTCTTCCTTTTCCAAATCATTCGGGGGAGTGATCCGACTTTTACTGCAACGCTTCGGTCAGAACGGAAAGGTTTTCTTCCATCACGCCGAGATAGGTTTTTCCGTTTTTGACGTCGCGGGAGGTGACCGATTGCAGCGAGTTCAGCGTGCGGATGGTCTGATCCTTCGTATTGGTCGCGTTTTTGACCGTGTCTGCGATCCGATTGTTCGAATTCTCAATCTGCATGATCGATTTCAAGCCGAGTTCGTTGATCTTATCAGCCAGGAATTTGATTGTGCTGAAACTTGCTTCGCTCTCGGCGGAGCAGCCGACGAACGCGGCGAAATAGTCGAGACCGTAGTCGTCAACGAGATAACGGAAAGGGAAGCGGTCGCCGAAAACCAACGTTTTGACCGAAGCCGCTTCGACGGCTGCGGCGTACCGCGCGTCCAGCGCGTTCAGTTTTTCAACGTAAGCAGCGGTATTCGCGGCGTAGGCGTCGGCGTTGTCGGGATCGAGCGCCCGGATCATCTCCGAGATGTAATTGACGAGCGTGACCGCGTTTTTAAGCGACAGCCAAACGTGCTCGTCGTATTCCGGCTCGTCCCCTTCGTGGTGATGTTCGTGCTCGTGGTCTTCGTCCTCTTCTTCATCGTGGTCGCCTTCCATGCCTTCCTTGACCTCTTCCTCTTTGACCTTGTCGCCGAGAACGTCAAGCAGGTTGACGACGATCATATCGTCGTTCTTGGCTGTCTTTAATACGTCGTTCACCCACTCGTCGGATTCACCGCCGACATAGATGAACAGATCGCAGGTCGCGATCTTTGCCATATCGCTTGCGGTCGCCTGATAACTGTGCAGGTCTGCGCCGTTGTCCAAAAGCATCGTGATCTCGACGCGGTCGGTTTTGTCCCCGACGATCTCTCTTACCCAGTCGTATTCGGGGAAGATGGTGGTTACGATCTTGATCTTATCACTTTTCTTGAACGTTTCACAGCCGGAAAGGATCCCGGCAAGCATCAGAACGCAGAGGATGATTGCAAAAACTTTTTTCATTATAAAATACTCCTTACAAACTTTTGAATTCAAAGAGAAAAGCAGGGTGACGGCATACGCCGAACAGGTCTGCCCGGGCGGCAGACGCACCGTGCTTTCGTTCTTTTCAATTCAGAAGTCTGACCTTCAGGGAAACGGGGGTGTGCGCATGCCGCTTTTCTTCTCGCGCAAGCCGGCTCCCGGACGAACGGAAAAGAAAGGCGAGCAGAAAAGCAAGCAGGATCGCGACGAGCGCGAAACCATTCAGTGTATCGCGGCAGACGGCGATCAGGCGGCAAACGGGACATTCGTCGCCGGAACAATCGTGGTGCGCCTCGTGAAGAATGAAGTACAGGGAAGCGAACAGAACGAAAAGGATCAATAGAACGGCAAGGGAAGCAAAGAAACGGCTTCTCTTTTTCATTTGTTCGCACCCCCCTTCAAAATGGACGTTTGTCAGTGTTTTTCGCAGTCGGGACAGACGCCTGTCAAGACCGTATTGGCGCTGTCGATCTTAAAGCCCGAGTTCTGCCGGACGTTCTCGATCAGTTGGCTGGTCGCCGGCGTCGGCAGATGGAAGGTCCGCCCGCACATCGTGCACTCGAGGTGCAGATGTTCTCTGCATTGGTTGGATCCGACGTAACGGAACCCGGTTTTTTGCGACAGGGGAAGCGGAACGCGCTTGACAAGTCCCTGTTTCTCAAGTTCGGAGAGGTTGCGGTAGATCGCGCTCGGGCTGATCTCCTCGGACGCAACGAGGGAACAGATCTCGGCGACCGAAAGCGTCTCGTCGTGATGTGCTTCCAGAACGTCGAGAAGAAGTTTTCTTTGTTTCGTCGCGTATCGCATCGTTTCACCTCTTCAATTTGCGAATTATTCGCAAATTCAATTATACAACGTAGGTCGATTCCTGTCAAGAGATTATCGCATATTTTTTCTTTATTTATAATCGACAAAGTCTTGTAAAAATTCCGGAATTGTTGTATAATAGTACACAGAAACCGCAATCCGTTTGACTGAAAGGGACAGAGATGGACTATTTGAGTTCTTTGCAACTTGATATCATGCTCTTTCTCGGCGGCGCGTGCGGGATCCTTGCCGTCATGACGCTGCTGGCAAGGTCTTTGCCTGCAAGAACCAAACATATTCTCGCCGCTATGGAAATGTCGGCGATGTTTTTGCTTATGTTTGATCGGTTTGCGTATAAATACGAGGGCGGTACGACGCGGTTCGCGTACTTTATGGTGCGCGCCAGCAACGGATTGCTCTATTTCTTTATGCTCTTTATCCCGTTCCTTTTGACCCACTATCTCGTCGATCTTTTCATAAACGAAGGAAAACTCAAGAAAAAGCCGTTTCTTCTCGGGGTCTGTGACTACGTATTCTTCATCGGTCTGATCTTCCTTGTGATCGCGCCTTTCCGCCACCTGTATTACTACATAGACGCGGAGAACGTCTACCACCGCGGTTCATGGCATCTGCTTTGCTACGTGTTCCCGTTTCTGATCGTGTTTTTACACGAAATGGTCGTCATTCAGTACCGCAAGAGACTTGTGCGCCGTTTTGCGGTCGTTCTGTTCGGCTGTATCGCGCTTCCGATCGTCGCGACGGTCGCACAGATCTTTCTGTTCCGCTTTTTCCCAATCTCGCTGACTTCGATCACCATGTCGCTCGTCGTGATCGTGTTCTACACATTCGCCCTGAACTTCATCAGCGCGCAGGCGCAGCACGCCAAGGAACGCGAACTCCTTTTCTATAAGGAAGCGCGGAAGAAAGAAACCGAGATGTTCGAGGAAACGACCGAGGCGCTCGCCAACGCCATCGACGCGAAGGACAAGTACACGAGCGGTCATTCGATCCGCGTGGCGCTTTATTCGCGGCAGATTGCAAGGGAAGCGCACCTCCCGAACCAGACCTGCGACCAGGTATACTTTGCGGCGCTTTTACACGACGTCGGGAAGATCGGCGTTCCGCTTGAGATCATCAACAAGGTCGGGAAACTGACCGACGAGGAGTACGAGGAGATCAAGAAGCACCCGGTCCTCGGATATCAGATCCTCTCCAGTATTCAACAGGCGCCCTATCTTGCCGAGGGCGCGCGGTATCACCACGAACGCTACGACGGGCGCGGCTATCCCGACGGCGTCAAGGGCGTCGATATTCCGGTGATTGCGCGGATCATCGCCGTCGCCGACGCCTACGACGCGATGACCTCAGTCCGCAGTTACCGCGAACCCCTGACCAAGCAAGCGGTCAGAGAGGAACTCCGCCGCGGTATCGGAACGCAGTTTGATCCGACGTTCGCCCGGATCATGCTTCGCCTGATGGACGAAGAGGAACGGATCAGCAGCGCGTCGTAACGAATGAAAAAGAACCCCGGGCAGGGGTTCTTTTTTCTTTATAGGGTTGTTCTGACCGATTATCGCGTTTACTTCTTCTTTTCGGGTGTTTTTCTCGGGATACCGTGACTGTCTAAACTCTTAACAAGCGATCCGATCCCCACCCGGTTGTCGGCAACGTAAAACAGGCATTTTCCGTCGCGGTCATCTACGACGAGTTGCTTAAACCCTTCCGTATAGGTGTATTCTGCCATCTCGTCAAAACGAACGATCTTCTTTTTAAAGCCGCGGTGTACGATAATATATTCGTCAAAAATGCTTTCGTAGCAGGTCGAGACGACAAGAAACAGAACAAAGAAAAGAGACCACAAGAAGAATAAACCGAAGATCAACGCTACCCACATACCCGGTCCGCGGTCTTCGGGTTGTGTCGTCAACACCAACAGAATGGGAAGACCGATAAAGATGATTGACATGACGATCAGACCGACGAGACTTGTGACGTACGCGTGCATCGGGGCTTTTGTCCTCTGAACGAAATCGTCCTGCATCCGTTCCTTTTTCGTCTGTCCGTAAAACCAATTCATGATCGGGAAGAAAACGATCGGTAAAATCAAAGCGATAAGGAAGTGCATAGTACTGCTCCTTGAATGTATTACATACGTTATTATAACAAATTTAGTGATGATTTGCAAGAACGGTGCGATGGGAGAAAAGAAAGAGTAACCAAAGAAGGGAGGATTCGACGCGCGTAAACGCGCTAACCTTGTTTCACGCCCGAAAAAGTGAAAACGGGGACTATATCGGATGGCGTGAAACCAGAGTTTCCGCGCCGTACGGCACGAAAACTCAAAGGTTCGAATATAAACTGTAAGGACGAAATAAAAACGGTCGGTCGCAAATGCGACTGACCGTTTTTATGGCGAGCCCTAAAGGATTCGACGCGCGCGGAGCGCGCTAACCTTGTTTCACGCCCGAAATAGAGAAAACGGGACTTTATCGGATGGCGTGAAACCAGAGTTTCCGTGCCGTCCGGCACGAAAACTCAAAGGTTCGAATATAAACTGTAAGGACGAAATAAAAACGGTCGGTCGCAAATGCGACTGACCGTTTTTATGGCGCGCCCTAAAGGATTCGAACCTTCGACCTACCGGTTCGTAGCCGGGCACTCTATCCGCTGAGCTAAGGGCGCATATTGTGTTTCGTGGAGCGGGTGATGGGAATCGAACCCACGCGGCCAGCTTGGAAGGCTGGAATTCTACCATTGAACTACACCCGCAAGTTCTCCGTTTCGCACTTGCTTATTATATATCATCGCTTCCGGATTGTCAAGACCTTTTTCCCCTTTTCGTTGAAATTATTTGCTTTTTTTCTTGCCATTGAAAAGAATGTGTGTTACAATAGATTGAAACTGAAAGAAAGGGGGCGACCGTCTTGCTCCGCCGCTATTTTTCACCCGACTGGTACTTTGACAGATTCGATCTTGCGACGCCGGAATTCCTTCTGCAAAACGGGATCCGCGCCCTGATCCTTGATATTGACAATACCCTCGCGCCCTACGAGGAACCCGAACCGAATGAACGCGTTCTGGCGTGGTTCGCCGCTCTCAAAGAGAACGGGATCCTCGCCGCGTTCGTTTCCAACAACGACCACGAGCGCGTCAGCCGTTTTAACAGGGAGATCGGGATCCCGATGTACCCGAAAGGGAAGAAACCTTTAAAGAAGTTTATGCGCCGCGCCATTAACGCGCTCGGCGTTTCCCCTGACGAGACCGCGATCATGGGCGACCAGATCTTTACCGACGTCTGGGCGGGGCGGAACGTCGGGATCCGCTGTATCGTCGTTCCGCCGATCAAGGATAAGACCGACCTTTTCACCCGGTTCAAGCGCGTGCTCGAAAGACCGATCATGCGTTATTACCGCAAGCATCACAAAGAGGAGACGGCAAAAGATGAAGAATGAACGCGCTTTCTTCGGCCCGGGCGGGAACAGTAAAGCGTTCTACGACGCCGGTTTGAAATCGACGGTCGACGCGCCCGAATGGGTCGCGTCCGTCGGACTTGACGCCTACGAATACGAAGCCGGCAGCGGCTTGACCGCGAGCGCCGGAACGCTCCTTTTGATCGGGCAGAAAGCCAAGGACGCGGGGATCAGAATGTCCCTGCACGCGCCGTACTTCATTTCTCTTTCGGGAATCGAAGAGGTCAAACGGCTCGGCAGTCTGCGCTACATTTCGCAGTCGCTGAACGCCGCCAAACTGCTCGGCGCCTATCTGATCGTCGTGCACACCGGCAGCGCCGCCAAGATCACCCGCGGGGAAGCCATGCGCCTTGCGTCCGATACGCTCTGCCACCTGCTTGAAGAGATCCCGGATAACGGCGTTCTGATCGGGCTTGAAACGATGGGAAAGGTCAACCAACTCGGTACGCTCGACGAAGTGATCGAACTCTGCAAACTCTCGCCGCGGTTCGTTCCTGTCGTCGACTTCGGACACATGAACGCGCGCGAATGCGGGGACGTTTTTGCATCTGCCGAGGATTATCTGCGCGTTTTTGATACAATCGGGGACAAGTTAGGGGACGAGATCGCCCGCAATCTCCATTGTCATTTCTCCAAAATCGAATGGAGCGCCGGCGGTGAGAAGCGTCACCTGACCTTCTCGGACATGGTCTACGGTCCGCCTTACGAACCTCTGATGGAAGTAATCGCCAACGAACGATTGACGCCCACCGTGATCTGCGAGTCCGACGGTACGATGTCCGACGACGCACTGACCATGAAACGATACTACGAGGGGAGATTGACAAAATGAACCGCACCGCTCGACTCCGCGAACAAATGAAAAGGAACGGATGGGACGCCGTGATTGTTTCGTCCGAAGTCAACCAACGCTACCTTTCGCGCTATCCCTTCACCGACGGTTTTCTTCTGATCACGCTGCAAAACGCGGAACTCATGACCGATTTCCGGTACTTTGAGGACGCACAGAAGAAGGCGGATCCGCTCTATACCGTAACCAAGCCCGACGTACGGTTTCCCCATATCAAGGCTTTCTTTGACGCCGACGGCGTGAAGACCGTCGGTTACGAGAACGAAACGCTCTCCTGCGCAGAACGCGACCGATTCGTAAAGGATTTTCCGGAGTATACGTTCGTCGGAATCGACGACGCGATCGACCGTCTTCGCGAGGTCAAGGACGAAGGGGAACTCGCCGACATCGCCAAGGCACAGGACGCGGCGGACGCCGCCCTTGCGCATCTTCTGACCGTGATCAAGCCTGAGATGACCGAGATCGAGGTCGCTCTGGAACTCGAATTCTATATGCGCCGCGCCGGCGCCGAGGGCGTCTCGTTCGAGACCATCGCCGTCTCCGGGAGCGCCAGTTCCTTGCCGCATGGCAAACCGCGCAACGTCAAACTGCAAAAAGGGTTTCTCACGCTTGATTTCGGCGCGCTCTGGAACGGGTATTGCTCCGATATGACGCGGACCTTTTCGGTCGGCCGCGCCGATCCCGAAATGAAGAAACTGTACAACACGGTCTTAAAGGCGCAGAACGAGGCGCTCGCGTACCTGAAAGCGGGTGCAGACTGCGCGGAAGCCGACCGGATCGCGCGCGACGTGATCGACGGGGAGCCAGAATTCAGGGGCACGTTCGGTCATTCACTCGGGCACGGCGTCGGTATGATGATCCACGAAGCCCCACGGCTGCGCGGAAAAGAAAAAACGAAACTCGTCGTCGGTAACGTCGTGACCTGCGAACCTGGAATCTACCTGATGCGCAAGTACGGTTGCCGCATCGAGGATATGGTCGCGATCGAACGTGACGGCGTCCGGAATTTCGCACATTCTCCGAAGGAATTGATCGAATTGTTTTAAAATGAAGGAAACGCGAAAAAGTGGTAAAAAATCGGCATACCCTCTTGCAAAGTTCGCGTTTTCATGTTACAATATTATTGAAATAATGCGCATTTAAAACCTATGGGAGAGCCGGACAGGCGACGGCTGACCGGATAACGCTCTCCCGACTATACCTTTTACCGTCGGGGAAACGAGAATATGGCTACCATTACCGCTGGCGATTTCAGAAACGGCATGACCTTCGAGTACGACGGCAACCTGATGCAGGTGGTCGAGTTCCAGCACGTGAAACCGGGGAAGGGCGCTGCGTTCGTCCGTACCAAGATGAAGAACATCATCACCGGGAGCGTGACCGAAACTTCCTTCAACCCGACCGCGAAATTTGAGCAGGCGGTCGTGGAACGCAAGGAGATGCAGTACCTGTACAACGACGGCGATCTCTACTACTTCATGGATATGGAGACCTACGACCAGATGCCGCTCTCCAAGGACAAACTGGACGACAACTTCCGGTTCGTCAAGGAAGAGACCATGTGCAAGATCCTTTCGTGGAACGGCAACGTCTTCTCGGTCGAGCCTCCGACGTTCGTCGAACTGCTCGTCACCGAGTGCGAACCCGGCGTGAAGGGCAACACCGCGACCAACGTGCAGAAAGCCGCCGTTGTCGAGACCGGCGCGACCATCAAGGTCCCGATCTTCATCAACGAGGGCGACAAGATCCGTATCGACACCCGCGACGGCGGTTCGTACCTCGAACGCGCCTGATCGGTCCCGAAGCGAACCTGAAAGGGGGAACGACACAATGAAAATCACCGAAAAAGCGGCATACCTGAAAGGGTTGATCGAGGGCATGAACCTGGATCTTTCCACCCCGACCGGTAAACTGTTCGGCGAGATCACCGATCTGATCGGCGAAATGGCCGAAGAGATCAAGAAACTTGCCGACAACGCCAAGTCTCTTCGCGAGTACGTCGAGGAACTCGACGAGGATCTCGCCGACGTCGAAGACGATCTCTACGACATCGACGAGGACGACGAAGATGACGAGGACGACGAAGACGACGACGAGGATGATGACGAGGCGAACTTCTACGAAGCGACCTGTCCTTCCTGCGGCGAGGTTGTCTGCTTCGACGATTCGCTCGATCCCGAAAGCATCGTTTGTCCCGCCTGCGGCGAGAAGTTCAGTTGCGTCTGCGACGGCGAGTGCGAGAATTGCGACGAAGAGTGCGATCTCGACGACGACGAGAAGGACGACGAATAAGTCTTCAGTTCTGAAAGACGGGGTTCTTACCCCGTCTTATTTTAAAAGAAAGCGAGTGAACACGCCGTGTTTTTTATGACGAAGAAAAAGAAAGCCCGCATGTATCTTGATAATAAACCGAAAGAGAAGTACACCACGTTCGATTTGCTTCTCAACGACTATCTGGACGGCTCTCTTGAAAAAGACCTGAAATCGCTCGGTTTGAAGTCGAACTGTATCGAGGCCGATCTGGACGACGACGTTCAGTACATCGCGGTAGAGAGTCAATATCGCGCGTACACGATGGATCTGACGATCTACACGGACGAGATCAATATTTTCTTCACCGACGAGGAACTTCCGGAGGAACTCGAACCGGACGCCTGCAAAGAACAGGATCTTCCGCTCGAAAGCAAGGAGAAGTTGTTCGAACTGATCAAAGAAAAACTTGCCGGTTTGGACTGAAAAACAGGACCGCCGCGGAAACACCGCGGCGGTCTCGTTTATTGTTTGTTTCTGTTTTGACGGAAGATCTCGTAGGCGAGGATGGTCGCGGCGGACGCGGCGGAGAGAGCGGCGCGAAATTCCCGTCCGTAGGAGATCTTGACTTTTAGATCTGCCCGTTCGAGCAGCGCGCGGGAAATGCCGCGGCGCTCGCCCCCGACGATCAGAAAAACGGGGAAGCGGATGGCGGTATCTTCAAGCGTATGCGGCGTATCGCGGTCGGCGCAAACGATCGAATAACCGCGTTCCTTGAAAGCATCAGCGGCTTTGATCGGTTTTGCAGTGTAGACCGGGAATAACTCGGACGCCCCGGCGGATGACCGCGCTACGACCCCGGCGGCGGATAGCCAGTTTCGCTCGTCGAGGATGATCCCGTCGACGCCCGCGGCGTAAAGCGACCGAAGCGCGTAACCGAAATTGTATGGATCCTCGATCCCCTCGATCATGACGTAAAAGCCGTTCTCTTTGATCACCGCTTTGTCAAGCGGCGGAATGGTCCGCTCAGAGCAGAGCGCCAGGATCCCGCCGTGCGTGCGCCCGAGCGACAGAGCGTCGATCTCGGCGGCGTCGACCTCGCGGATGGCGAACCCGTCGCGTTCCGAGATACGGCGGAGCCAACCGAGTTCGCGTGACAGAGCAGACACCCTCTCACGGTCGAACAAGATCTCCTTGATCTTCCTGTCGTTGATCCCGGCTTCGTTTCCCGCGATCACGGAGCGGATCGACTGCATTCCTTCCATCACGGAGGACGGAGCGCATTTTATTTCTTCTTTTTGCATGGATCGCGTCAAACCTTTCATATACTGAAATAGAAACGTTTCGGGAGAAGGGGGAGACGGCGCGTGAAACTTGAAGAGGATAAGGAGAGGTGCGAGATCCTCGCCGAATACATGATCGAACGTGGCGCGACGGTTCGCGCGGTTGCACGTGCGTTTTCTGTCAGTAAAAGTACGGTACATAAGGATATTACCGAAAAACTCGAGCACGTCGATCCGGATCTCTACGACCGAGTACGTGTGATCCTCGATAAGAACAAGTCCGAGAGGCATCTGCGCGGCGGGGAAGCGACGCGTGTGAAATACTTAAAGAAAAAGGGAAAACAGACTACCTGATCAGTTTGCGATAGAGTTGCGTATTCGACTGCAGCAATTTCTTTAACAGCGCGTGCTGAAACATACCGGAGAGCCGCATTTCCTCTTCGGTCAGAAGCGGCGCTCGCGTGGTCGCGTTGTGCGCGTTGGAACAGACGTAATAGGTGCGTTTATCAAGCGTACTGCGCTGTAATACGTCCTGAATCGGTCGAAATAGAAGGGAAGTCGACGTGATCAGACATTCGCAGGCGAAGATACCGAGCAGTTTTTCTTTTGCGTTGCTCGGCATCAGGATATGACGCTCGAAATGACAGATCAGGGGACGCAAGTGCTGTCGGTGGATCAGATACGAGAATTCGATCATATCCCGATCGTCAAAGACGCCGATGGGGAAGTTGACCGGCAGAAGATCGGTGCCGGGGATCCGGTAAGCGCTCATATCAAAATTCGAAAAGATCCCGGGCTCGTAGTCGACTTCATAGGAATAGAACAGATGTATATGGGAATGGATCTTGTTTTGTATCCGTTTGAGCGCGCATTGTGCGTCCCGAACGCGGCGCGGAAAGAAAACGCGATCCTGCATACGCGTCCGGTCGAGGTGCGTGACGCAAATAGCGCTCGCAACACCCGCTTTTTGCAGGAAAATCAGCATTTTCTCGGCTTCCGCGTCGTCCGCAGGACCGTCGCCGAGTTTCGGCAGCAAATGAATGTGGGGATCAATGATCAAAAGACGGATCTCCTCGGTTTTTTCTTTATTATACCATACGATTCTATAGAAAACAACACACGCAAAGCAAAAACGACCGTTTTTTGCAAAACGTTCCAAAACTCGTTCTTATGAAAAATCGGATTATATCGCTTGTGATATAAAAGAATTATTTTATATAATAGATTATATAAATGCCTAAATTGGTACGTTGTTGTACGGTTTGCATCGGGATGGACAAAAAAGTTCGGGAAACGCATTTTTGATGAAAAAGGGATAGTGGAACCCCAAAAGACGAACCCCCAGGGAAAACCCGTCCATTGTTTGCAGAAGCGTTTTTGAGAACGTTTGACGTAGGATTGTACGTTTTCGTATCTCAAAAACGGTTTCAAGATTCAAAAGAGAGAACGTAATTAGAACTTTGGTTTTTCCCAAAGCGTTTTTGAGATCGCCGGACGTAGATTTGTA
>CACYZS010000001.1 GCA_902778985.1 uncultured Ruminococcus sp. | reverse complement strand
CTGTTTGTCGATGTTCCGACCGAAAGGGGGGTGTTTTTTTATGAAAAACGAAAGAATGATCCGTTTGTCCACGATCTCCGACGTGCGTGAGTTCGTCGAGATCGTTACCGCTTCCGCCCGTCACGAGATCGATCTCGCGAGCGGACGGTACGTCGTGGAAGGAAAATCCATTATGGGGATTTTCAGTCTCGACCTCTCCAACCCGATCAAGATGACGGTGCACGGAGACCACGCCGAGGAACTTCTTGAGAAACTGCAGAAGTTCGTCGTCACGGACTGACGGTAAAAAAGCGCCCCTTCCACGTTTGGGAAGGGGCGTCTTTTTGTGTTTAATTGCCGTTTGACCAGGCGAGCGACCGTTTGACCGCGCGTTCCCACGCGCCGGTCTTTTCTTTTCGCCACGCGTTGTCCTTCTGCGGTTCGATCCGCGTGTCTTCGGAGATCAGGGAAGCGACCTCGGCTTCGGACTTGTAAAGCCCGATCCCGATCCCGGCGAGCGCGGCGGCGCCGAAGGCGGTCGACTCGATGCAGGCGGGACGCACGACCGGGATCCCGGACAGATCCGCCTGAAATTCGAGCAGGAAGCGGTTGGCGGACGCGCCGCCGTCGACCTTCAGTTCGGGGATCGCGTTGCCGGTGACGGTTTCCATCAACCGGATCATCTCGTCGGTCTGGTACGCCATCGATTCGAGCGTCGCGCGGACGATGTGGTTGCGGTTGGTCGCGCGGGTGATCCCGATAAGCAGTCCGCGAGCCGCCGGATCCCAGTAGGGAGCGCCCAGCCCCGTGAAGGCGGGGACGAGATAGACGCCGCCGGTATCCTCGACCTTGCGGGCGAGTTTTTCACTTTCCGCAGCCGTTTTGATCAACCCGAGTTGGTCGCGCAGCCATTGGATCGCCGAGCCGCAGACGAAGACCGAACCCTCGAGGGCGTAATGCACGCGCTCCCCGATCTGCCAGGCGACCGTCGTGACCAGTCCCTTGTCCTGCATGACCGGTTTCTCCCCGGTGTTTAAAAGCAGGAACCCGCCCGTGCCGTAGGTGTTCTTCAAGGTTCCGGGCGTATGGCATCCCTCGCCGAAGAGCGCCGCCTGCTGATCCCCCGCGACGCCGGTGATCGGGATCCCCGCGCCGAGCACGTCGGGATCTGCGTAGCCGAACAGTCCCGAAGAGGGAAGCACGGTCGGCAGGATCGCGCGCGGGATCCCGAACAGATCGAGCAGTTCGTCGTCCCACGAGAGCGTGTGGATGTTGAAGAGCATGGTCCGCGACGCGTTCGAGACGTCGGTCGCGTGGACCCGTCCCCCGGTCAGTTTCCAGAGCAGCCAACAGTCGACCGTCCCGAAGCAGAGTTCGCCCCGCTTCGCGCGTTCAAGCGTGCCGGGGACGTTCTGAAAGATCCATTCGAGTTTGGTCGCCGAGAAGTAGGGATCGGGCAGAAGCCCGGTCTTTTCCCGGATCATGGCGGCGTAGCCCTTCGCCCGCAGTTCTTCGCAGCGCGAAGCGGTGCGGCGGCATTGCCAGACGATCGCGCGGCAGACCGGCACGCCGGTCTTCTTGTCCCAGACGATCGTGGTCTCGCGTTGGTTGGTGATCCCGATCGCCGCCACGTCGCGCCAGGTCGCCCCGGTTTTTAAGAGGGCTTCGGAGGCGACGCCGATCTGCGTCGACCAGATCTCCATCGGATCGTGTTCCACCCACCCTTCGCGGGGGAAGTATTGCGGGAACTCGTGCGCGGCGGACGCGACGATCTTGCCGCTTGCGTCAAAGAGGATGCAGCGGGAACTTGTCGTCCCCTGATCCAGCGCCATCAGATAGTTCGGCATAGTGCGATCCTTTCCGGGCGTAACCCTAATTGCTGTCGGGACAAACGGATTCAGATGCAGAATCCCCGCTCTCGCTCCGAAGGCGTATATATATACGTCGAGAGGGCGAGAACGGGGATAGAAAAAGCACGTTTTTCAAAAAAGGATTGGCGGCTTTCAGTTTTGTTCGGTTTTTACGGGATAAAAAGCAACCGTTATTTCCGTTCTTATATACAACAACCGTGCTTTTTCGTTCTGCGCTGAATACGGAAGTCCCCGTTATTCAATTTCTACGTTGACCTTTTTGCCTTCGGTATTCCCGGCGGCTTTCATCAGACTGCGGATCGCACGAGCGATGCGACCCTTCCGTCCGATCACCATGCCGGTATCGTCGTCCGCGACGCGCAGAACGAGCGTCACGTCGTTGCCTTCGACGGTCTCCTCAACGGTGACCGCTTCGGGTTTATCGACGATCGCGCGGGCAATGTCGGCAAGTACCTGTTTCAGATCCATTCCGATACCACCCGTTTCAGTCGGCGGCTTTCTTCAGAAGCGATCTGACCGTCTCGGTCGGCTGCGCGCCCTTCTTGATCCAGTCGTTCGCGCGCTCGACGTCAACCTTCAGTTCCACGGGGTTCGAGAGGGGGTTGTAGTAACCGAGTTCCTCGATGAATCTCCCGTCGCGGGGCGAACGCTCGTCGGCGACGACGATGCGGTAACTCGCGTTTTTCTTGCTTCCGGTTCTTCTGAGTCTGATTCTGACCATTTTTCGTTTCCTCCAAAAAAAGTTTTTATATTTGATTTTGATCAAATCCGTACGTGAGTGGGGAAGACGCGTTTCGTCAAACCCCGAATCTTCCCATGCCGGGAAGGCGCATTCCCCGTTTGCCGGAGAACTGCTTCATCAGTTTCTTCATCTGGTCGAACTGCTTTAAGAGACGGTTGACGTCCTCGACCGTAGTGCCGCTTCCTTTCGCGATCCGGCGACGGCGCGACCCGCCGATCACCGAGGGATCCATGCGTTCCTGTTTGGTCATCGAGAGGACGATCGCCTCGGTCTTCGCGGTCTGCTTTTCGTCGATGTTCGCGTCCTTCAGGGCGCTGGCGTTGACGCCGGGCATCATCCCGAGGATCTGTTCGAGGTTGCCCATCTTTTTGAGTTGCCGCAACTGAACGAGGAAGTCTTCAAGCGTGAAGGTCTGCTCGCGCAGTTTCTTTTCCATCTCGGCGGCGGTCTTCGCGTCGTAGGCGGCCTCCGCTTTCTCAATCAGGGAGAGCACGTCGCCCATACCGAGGATCCGCGACGCCATACGGTCGGGGTGGAACTGCTCGATCATATCGAGTTTCTCGCCCGTGCCGATGAACTTGATGGGTTTGCCGGTCACGTAGCGCACCGAGAGCGCCGCGCCGCCGCGCGTGTCGCCGTCCAGTTTGGTCAGCACCACGCCGGTCAACTCCAGACGCTCGTTGAAGGTCTTCGCCACGTTGACGGCGTCCTGTCCGAGCATCGCGTCCACGACCAGCAGGATCTCGGTCGGCTCGACCTGATCGCGGATCTTTTCGAGTTCCTCCATCAGTTCGTCGTCGATGTGAAGACGCCCCGCGGTATCGAGGAAGACCATATCGTAGCCGTTCTTCTTCGCGTGATCGACGCCGGCTTTCGCGATCTCGACCGGGCTGACTTTGTTCCCGAGCGAGAAGACCGGGATCCCCGCCGTTTCCCCTACGATCTTCAACTGGTCGATCGCGGCGGGACGGTAGATATCGCAGGCGACGAGCAGGGGATTTTTCCCCTTGCTCTTCATCAGTTTGGCGATCTTGGCGGCGTGGGTGGTTTTACCCGCGCCCTGAAGCCCCGCCATCATCACGACCGTCGGAGGTTTGGGGGAGATCTCGAGTTTCGCGGTCTCGCTGCCCATCAGTTTGATGAGTTCCTCGTTTACGATCTTGACGATCTGCTGCGCGGGGAGCAGACTTTCGAGCACTTCCTGCCCGACGGCGCGTTCGGTCACGTCGGAAATGAAGTCGCGCACGACCTTGAAGTTGACGTCGGCTTCGAGCAGGGCGCGCTTGACTTCGCGCATCCCCTCGCGCACGTCGGCTTCGGTCAGTTTCCCTTTATTGCGGAAACGCTTGAAGGCGTTCGCTAGTTTTTCGGTCAAACTCTGGAACACGGCGTTCCTCCTGTTTTAGAAAATGGAGACGATTTTCTCGGCTGCGCCGGCGATCTTTTCGGCGGCGTCCCGCACGGTTTCGTCCCGGTCGTCGGAGAGGGAAGCGGCAAGGCGCCCGATCTCTTCCGCCTTTTTCCGGATGTCGGCGAAATGCGCGGCAAGCCCGAGTTTCTCTTCGTAGAAGCGGAGTTGTTCTTCCGCCCGCTTGATGGTATGGCGCACTCCCTGACGGGAGATGCCCTCGTTTTCGGCGATCTCGGCAAGCGAGAGGTCGTCGCAGTAGTACTGCGCGGTGATCCGGCGCGCGCGCTCGGAAAGGATCTCGCCGTAAAAGTCGAGCAGATACCCGACGGTCATATCCTTCGCAAACATACGCGTTCTCCTCCCCCGAAAACGGGTGTAAACCGATTTGCTTTACAAGTATACCATATCCGTACCGATCTGTCAAGCGTTTTTCACTCTTTTTTAATAGGAAATCTTCTCTTTGGGCGCCGTTTTTTGAAAAACCTTGTTTTTTTTCGGAAAAACCCTTGCATTTTGAAAAAAACTATGGTAACATAGAGCGGTAAAAAAATAAGGCGCAAGTTCCGTCCCCGTCGCCGCACCCTCTCAGTCGGCGTCGACCGGCGGAAAAACCGCTTTGTTTTAATTATTTGGAGGTGGCATAATGCCGAATATCAAATCCGCGAAGAAACGCGTGCTCGTGACGCAGGCGAAGACCCTGCGGAACAAGATGATCAAAAGCCAACTGAAGACCGCGATCAAGAAGTTTGATCTCGCTGTCGAGTCCGGCAATAAGGAAGAGGCGTCTGCGGCTTACCGCTACGCCGTCAAGCGTGTCGATCAGGCGGTCGCACACGGCGTGCTCCACAAGAACGCCGCCGCGCATCGCAAGAGCGCCTTTACTCTCAAGTACAACAAAATGGCGTAAAAGCCAAACGAAAAAAGAGCCGACGGATCAACCCACCGTCGGCTCTTTTTTCTTGTCTTGCGCGACGAGACGTTATTCCCGAAACTCTCTTAGAAGCGACACGCGTTTTGACGAGTAGCGGTACGCCATCTCGAAGTCGCCGAGTTCGCGGTAGCAGGTCTCGGTGTCGGAGTAGACGCGGTAGAGGAAGTAGGGATCGAGTTCACCCGTGCTTTTCTTCTCTTCCAGGGCGAGCAGGACCGTCAGCGCCTCGCGGTAGCGGCGCTTGGCGACCAGATCGCGCGCCTCGCGGTGGAGTTTGACCGCCTCGCGGTCGCAGGCGATGCCCTCCTCTTCGGTCAGGTAGAGGTAGGAGTTGTACCCGATCGCTTTTTCCGCGCGGGAAAGGTACTCATCGCGCTTGACCTCCCAACGGGGGCTTTCGGGCGATTTGGCGATCGCGCGGCAGAGTTCGGCGCGCGCGAGCATCCAGTCGGTCGGAAGGACGGTCTTCTCGGAGTAGGCGCGTACGCCCTCGACGTATTCGGGGATCTTTTTCAGATTTCCCTCGCGCATCGAACGCTCGGCGAGACCGAGAGACGCGGCGGCGGCAAGATAGGCGACCTCGTCGGCGATCCCCTCGGGCGGGATCCTGCCGATCAGGGTCAGGCAGTCGGCGTAGCGCCCCGCGGCGTACGCCCGGCGCAGATCGGGCAGCGCCTCGTTGACGGCGCATTCGGCAAAATCGTCCTTCTCGGAGACCAGGTACGCGACCGGGACCGAGAGGGCGGCGGCGATCGCACGGAGCGTATCGAGAGAGGGAAGACAGTCCCCCCGCTCGATCCGGCAGATCAGGTTGCGCGTCATCTTCTCCCCGGCGACCTCGCGCTGGGTCAGTCCGAGTTCCTTCCGCCGAAGGCGGATCTTTTCCCCGACCGTCACGGCTTCGGAAAGATCGAGTTGCCCCGTGCGTCGATCCCGACCCAGAGGGGCATCTCCGAGAAGACGAAGCGTTTGACCGATTCGCACCCGAGATCGTCGTAGGCGATCACCTCGGCGGACAGGATATGTCCCGCGGCGAGCGCTCCGCCGCCCCCGAGCGCGCAGAGGTAGGCGGCGCCGTTCCGTTTCAGGGCGTCGTAAACTTCGGGAGAGCGGTCGCCCTTTCCGATGGTGAGTTTCAGACCGAGATCCGAAAGGCGCGGCAGATAGAGATCCATGCGCGACGAGGTGGTCGGTCCGCACGACCCGACGGCAAGACCGTTCTTCGCCGGCGTCGGGCCCGCGTAGTAGATCGCGGACGTTTCGAGCGGGAAGGGGAGCGGTTCGCCCGCGTCGAGGGCGGCGAAAATGCGCTTGTGCGCCGCGTCCCGGGCGGTGTAGACCACGCCCGAGAGCCGGATCTCTTCGCCCGCCGTGAGGTCGGCTACCCACGCGGCAAGGTCCTTGGTATCAAGATGTTTCATAACTTCCTTTCGGCACTTGCGCGCCGTCCTTTTATTATCGTTTCATTGTCCCGGCTGCAGGACCACGTCGGGCACGCGCCCGACGATCACGGTCTCGGCGGCGGGGAAGGATCTCACGATCTCGCGCGTCACGTTGCGACCGGGGAGCAGTACCGTGACCGCCGTTTTGGTTTCGATGACGACGCGGTGGAGCGTCTGGTTGATCCCGACCGACCGGAACTCGCTCTTGATATCGGTGACGGTCGCGTGGGAGAGCACCGTCCGGAACGTGATCGGGAAGCCGCGCCCGGACAGGAACGCCGAACCGGTCAGGTTGCCAGCCGGGATCGACACGCTGCCGCGTGCGGAGAGGGTTTCGCGCAGTTTGGTTTCGTAGGCGGCGGAGAGGGCGGAGAGCGCCCCGGGCGCCGTTATGACCGAGGTGATGGCGCCGTCCTCGGCGCGCGTGACGGTCACGATCCCGCTTTGCCCGGAAAAGGCGTCGGCGATCGCCGACGACGCCGCCTCGGAGAGCAGGGTCTCCGCCCGGTCGGCGGCGACGATCTCCAACTGTCGACGCACCGCGCCCGACAGCCCGGTAAGCAGCGACAGGGTAAGCGCGAGGATCGGTAAAAACAGGTGGATCGCGGTCTTGTGCCCGCCCGCGCGATTTGCGCGGCGGCGTTTGATCGAAAAGGTCATAGTCGGCTCCGTTCTGATGCGGCGGCGCCGCAGTTCGGAACATTCTATGACGGTTTTTCGCGCCCTATTCGGTCAGTCCTTGTCGGGATCGACCTCCGAGAGGGGGTTGCTCTCCATCGCCTGTTTCATTCCTTCGTCCGAGACGTGGGTGTAGATCTGCGTGGTGTTCAACTGCTCGTGCCCGAGCACGTCTTTCAGTACGCGGATATCGACCTTTCCGCTCCGGTACATCAGGGTCGCGGCGGTGTGCCGCAGTTTGTGCACCGAAAGCCCGCGGTTGGAGAGTCCCGCCATGTTGAGATAGCGGTAGACCATCCACTGCACGGTCTTGACCGAGATGCGCTGTACCCGCGAGGACAGGAAGAGGGCGTCGGTATCGTTTTTGCGCGGGTCCTCCGCCATCCGTTCGGGAAGATAGGCGCGGATCGCCCGTTTGCAGGCGTCGTTTAAGTAGATCATGCGCTGCTTCGCGCCTTTCCCCGTGACGCGCAGAGAGGTCAGTTCGGGGTCGATGTCGGCAAGGTTGATCCCGACCAATTCCGACACGCGCATCCCGCAGTTGAGGAAGAGCGTGACGATGGCGTAATCGCGCAGCCGCGTCTTGGATTCGAGGTCGTTTTCGACGGCGGCGAGCAGGCGGCGGCTCTCTTCGAGGTTCAGAAACTTCGGGAGCGTGCTGCGCTTTTTCGGCCCGTCGATGTCGGCGGTCGGATCGTGGCTGATCGCGTGTTTTTTGGCGTACAGGTACTTGAAGAAGGAGCGGAGCGCCGAGAGTTTGCGCGACTTCGCCGCCGCGCCGTTCCCTCGCTGCTGATCGACGTAGAAGAGGAAGCGGTAGATGGTCTCGGTCGTCACTTTCTCCATATCGGCGACGCCGATCCCCCGGATATCGATCTCGGAAAACTCCTTCGAGTTCAGATCGATATGCCGCTCGGTCGCGATCAGATAGCGGAAGAACATCCGCAGGTCGGAAAGGTACTCGCAGACGGTCTTGTCGCTCTTGCCCTCAATGACCGACTTCTGCGAGGCGTAGTCGATCGCGACGGCGGGGAAGAGGTCCATCTCCGGACTGTGAAGAGTCAGAACTGCCACGGTCTCGCTTCCTTTCGTTTTCATCTGCTTCTATTATACTACAAAACAGAAATTTTTAGTGAATAAAATGTAAACGAATTGCTTTTTGGCTTGTTTTTTGCCCCTCGGATAAGGTACAATGAAAAAAGAATGCCCCGGGAGGACAGAAAATGGGTTTTTGGAAGAAACATTCCTATCAGGTGGTGCGGCTCTTCATCATTCAGATCGGGATCACGATCTTCGGTCTGGTGCTCTCTTTTGCCGTGTCGACCGCGTTCCGCGAGCGGGACGATCAGATACCGCTTCTGATGGTCAGCATCTTTTCGGTTTTGTTCTACCTGTTTCTCCTCTATTCGGTCGCGTGGGAAATGGGCGGGAAAGACCGGCTCAGCCTGGACGCTCAGCACGCAAGTCCGCGCGGCGGGACGGGGTTTCTTCTCTCGACCCTTTCCGAGATCCCGAACTTCCTTCTCTGCCTTCTGATGCTGATCGGCGGCACGATCTACGCGAGCGGCGCGACGGTCGGCGGCAGCCGCGTTTTCGGGATCGGTTATCTCCCCGATACTTTCTTAAACTCCATGTACACCGGGATCCTCCGCGCGCTGCTGAACGCGACCGGACTGGTGCAGAACGAGTCCCGCACCTACTTCCTCGTCACGGGGCTCCTGTTCCTTCTGGCAACGCTGCCCGCGATCCTCGTGGTCGGATTCGGCTACTGGATGGGAATGTACGAAAAGCGCATCATTCCCGCCCGCCGCACCGGCAACGACGGCAAGAACTCCTGATCTCACATACAACCGACGAAGCCCCCATATCCTGTACCAAACGGATAGGGGGCTTTTTTATGTCGAAAAGATGGATCGCCCGCCGCCTGCTCGCCGCGGCGCTTTCGGTCGTTTTCCTGTTCCTCTTCGCGTGGCGAACGGCGCTTGCCGGGGTGCGCGAGACGGCGGCGGAGCCGCCCACGACCGTGATCCTCGACGCGGGTCACGGCGGTCCCGACGGCGGGGCGACCGGGGTCAACGGAACCTCGGAAAAGGATTTGAATCTTTCGATCGTTCTGCTGCTCGCCGAACTGCTCGAAGGCGAGGGGGTCGAGGTGATTCTGACGCGCGCGGACGATACGCTTCCCATCACGGAAGAGCAGGATCGGTCGGGGCACAGGAAGCGGTGGGACGTCACCAACCGGATCGGCTATACCAAACTCTATCCCGACGCGCTGCTGGTCAGTATCCACATGAACTGGTTTCCCGTCGAGAAATACCACGGGCTGCAGGTCTGGTACGCCAAAACACCGGGGAGCGCAAACCTTGCCGCCGCGATCCGGCAGCGCGCGGTCGCGGATCTGCAGCCAGAGAACACGCGGGAGACTAAAGCCGCGGACAATTCGATCCGCCTGCTCGATCAGGCGTGCTGTACGGCGGTGCTTGTCGAATGCGGTTTTCTTTCCAACCGCGGGGAGTGCGAAAAATTGTGTTCGGTCGAATACCAAAGAGAATTGTCTTTTTCGATTTTCTGTGGTATAATGGATTACGTAAAACGATCAAACGGGACGGGTGCCTGATCCGGTCGCGTCCCGGGGGAGTAAAAAATGGCTGTGAACAAACCGCCGAAACCGATCTTCGTTTGCGCCTCCTGCGGCGCGACCACCTCGCGCTGGGTGGGGAGATGCCCCGACTGCGGCGCGTGGAATACCATGGAAGAGACGACGCTCTCGCCCGAACCCTCGGCGCGTGCGAGCGCCGGGACCGTCGCGCCCCGTTCGCCCGCCGTCAAACTGTCCGACCTCGAGGTCCCCTCGTACCTGCGGAGCGGGACGGGCATGGGCGAACTCGACCGCGTGCTCGGCGGCGGATTGGTCGAGGGATCGGTGGTTTTGATCTCGGGCGAACCCGGGATCGGTAAATCCACCATTCTGCTCCAGATCTCGGCGCACCTCTCGGACACCCGCCGCGTCCTCTACGTGACCGGCGAGGAATCGGGGGGACAGATCCGCCTGCGCTACGACCGCCTCGGCGTCAAGGGCGACGGGATCTATCTCCTGACCGAGACCAACACCGACGCCATTCTCGGCGAGTGCAAACGCATCTCCCCCGACGTCATCGTGATCGACTCGGTGCAGACGCTC
Source organism: uncultured Ruminococcus sp. (assembly GCA_902778985.1). Lineage (GTDB taxonomy): Bacteria > Bacillota > Clostridia > Oscillospirales > CAG-272 > UBA1740. Next base: position 9,299 of record CACYZS010000001.1, on the reverse strand, counting down.
TATTCCGACCGCTTCTCAAGCGCGCCCGGTTCGGTCACGCAGGTCAGGGAAGGGGCGCTCGCCTTCATCACCTACGCGAAGACCGAAGGCGCCGCCGTGTTCCTTGTCGGTCACGTCAACAAAGAGGGCGGGATCTCGGGTCCGAAGATGCTCGAACACATGGTCGACGCCGTCCTCTATTTCGAGGGCGAGCGCACCCAGTCCTACCGCATCATCCGGGCGACCAAGAACCGCTACGGCTCGACCAACGAGATCGGCGTGTTTGAAATGAGCGACCGGGGACTGGTCGAGGTGCCGAACCCCTCCGAAGTATTGATCTCCGAACGCCCGAAGAGCGTCAGCGGCAGTTGCGCCGGCTGCGTCCTCGAGGGGACGCGTCCCATCATCACCGAGATCCAGACGCTGGTGACCGGGACGGTCTACGCCGTGCCGAAACGCACTTCCGACGGCTTCGACTACAACCGGCTCGGACTTCTGCTCGCCGTTCTGGAGAGACGGCTCGGACTGCGCTTCTCGCAGAACGACGTCTATCTCAACATCGCCGGGGGACTCCGGCTCGACGAACCCGCCGCCGACCTCGCGGTCGCGATGGCGCTGATCTCCGGGATCACCGACCGGACGCTCCCCGACGACCTGATCGCTTTCGGCGAGGTCGGGCTTTCGGGAGAGGTGCGCGCCGTCCCGCGCGCCGAATACCGCATCAAAGAGGCGGTGCGTCTCGGCTTCACGACCATCGTGATCCCGAAGCGGCAGAAAAAGAAGGATCTGACCGTTCCCGCCGGCGTGAAACTGGTCGGGGTGTCGAGTATCTACGAAGTGCTGCCGTTTCTGATTAAGAAAGAGAACGGGGAAGAGGGAAAATGAAGCGCCCCACCCAGCGCGATACCAACCCCTTTCCGTACAGCGACAGCCATAAGCGGTATCATACGTTTGACTACTATCTTAGGCAACGGTACGGCGGCAAGTGCGCCGTGATCCCGCTTGACGCGGGATTTACCTGTCCGAATATCGACGGGACCAAGGGCGTCGGCGGCTGTATCTACTGCTCCTCCCGGGGGAGCGGCGACTTCGCGTCGGCACCCGATCTTCCCATCGCGGAACAGTACGCCGAGCAAACGGCGAAAATATCGGAAAAGTGGAGTTGCGTCGGTTTTATCCCCTACCTGCAGGCGCACTCGAACACCTACGCGCCAAAAGAACGGCTGGCGCCGCTCTACGACCTTCTCCCGACGCTGCCCGGCGCGGTCGCGGCGCATATCGCCACGCGCGCCGACTGTCTATTTCCAGACGCGCTTTCTCTGCTCCGCAAACTCTCCGAGCAGATCGACCTGACCGTCGAACTCGGATTGCAGACTGTTTCCGACAAGACGGCGGAGATCATCAACAGGCGCCATTCCTTCGGGGATTTCAAGGCGGGGTTCGATCTGTTGCGCGCCGAAGTTCCGCGCGCCCGGATCTGCGTTCACCTGATCGACGGGCTTCCGGGAGAGGGCAGAGAAGAAATGCTCGCCTCGGCGCGAACGGTCGGGGAGATTGGCGCGGACGAGGTGAAGATCCATCTGCTCCACGTCCTTCGGAATACGCCGCTCGCGGATCTCTATTCGCGTGGGGAGTACGTTCCCATGACCAAAGAGGACTACGTTGCCGCCGTCGCGGAACAGTTGACTTTGCTCCCGCCCCGGTGCGTGATCGGTCGGCTGACCGGGGACGGTGCGCGGGATCAGTTGCTCGCCCCGCGTTGGAGCCGCGCGAAACTGGCGGTGATCGACGCGATCGACCGTACGCTCTACCGAAACGGCTGGACGCAGGGTTGTCGCCTGTGACGGCTGAAAATCATCGCCCCGGCAGTCTATTTGCCGGGGCTTTTCCGTTCCCGTTTTTCTTTTTTTGTGCATAAAAAAAAAAAATCGTCGGATTATTCTACACTCCGACGGGCGAAACTTCCGAAAAACCGATTGATTTTCTTTTTATTTTCCTGTATAATATCCCTGTGACGGTCAAGCGCCGTCTGCATCCCGAAAAAAAGAAGGAGCGCACTCATTATGGAAAAAGTCACCACGAAATCCCTTCGCAACGTCGTCCTGCTCGGACACGGAGGGAGCGGTAAGACCTCGCTTGCCGAGGCGATGCTCTACCTCACCAAGAATACCGACCGGCTGGGCTCGGTGACCGCGGGAAACACGGTCTGCGACTATGATCCCGAGGAGATCCGCCGCGGCTTTTCGCTTTCCGCCTCTCTGGCGCCGTTCACCTGGAACGGGATCAAGATCAACCTGATGGACACCCCGGGTTACTTCGACTTCGAGGGCGAGGTCCGTCAGTGCGCACGCGTTGCCGACGCCGCCGTGATCGTCGTCGACGGTAAGACCGGCATTCAGGTCGGGACCGAACTCGCGTGGGACCTTGCCACCGACGCGAAGATCCCGAAGGCGTTCTTCATCAACCGTTTCGACGATAACGAAGCGCGCTTCAAGAAGGTCTACGACGCGCTGCGCGAGAAATTCGGCGTCGCGGTCTGCCCCGTGCAGATCCCCGTGATCGACGGTTCCGAGGTCGTCGGGTTCGCCAACCTGATCGACCGCGTGATGTATATGTTCGATTCCAAGAGCGGCGGGTACACCTGCCTTGACATCCCCGAGAAGCACAACGACTTCATCGAGGAGTTCCGCGGTATGCTCTTCGAGTCGATCGCGCAGACCAGCGAGGAACTGATGGAGAAGTTCTTCGCCGAAGAGGAGATCACCCGCGACGAGGCAGTCGAGGCGCTTCACGAGGGCATCATCCACGGCGAGATCGTCCCGGTCTTCTGCGGCGCCGCCGTCAAGATGTGGGGTATCAAGACCCTGCTTGACACCATCGCCGACTCCTTCCCGCGTCCCACCGCCCGCAAGGTCGAGCACGGGTTCACCGAGGACGGCAAGGCGATCGATATTCCGATCGAACCCGAAGGAGAGACCTCGATCTTCGTCTTCAAGACCGTCGCGGATCCCTTCGTCGGTAAGATGTCCTTCTTCAAGGTCATGAACGGGGAACTCCAAAAGGACGCGACCCTTCGCAACACCACCAACGGACAGGTCGAGAAGTTCGGGCGTCTCTATATGATGCGCGGCAAGAAGCAGACCGACGTTGACGCTCTGTGCTGCGGCGATATCGGCGTGACCGCGAAACTGGTCAACACCAACACCAACGACACCCTGACCGCGAAGGCGGAGAACTTCCGCTACGCGCCGGTGGTGTTCCCGGCGGCGTATATGACCATGGCGATCGTTCCGAAGGCGAAGGGCGACGAAGACAAGATCTCGCAGGGTATCACCCGTCTGCTCGAAGAGGATCCCACGCTGAAATACGAGAACAATCCCGAGACCAAGCAACTCACCGTCTCGGGGCTCGGGGATATGCACCTCGACGTCCTGACGGCGAAACTGAAGGCGCGCTTCGGCACCTCGGTCGACCTGACCGAGCCCAAGATCGCCTACCGCGAGACCATCAAGGGCAAGTCCGACGTCGAAGGCAAACACAAGAAACAGTCGGGCGGTTCCGGTCAGTACGGTCACGTCAAGATCCGCTTCTCCCACGGGGAAGAAGAGGGACTTACCTTTACCGAATCGGTCTTCGGCGGCTCGGTGCCGAAGCAGTACTTCCCGGCGGTCGAAAAGGGACTGCAGGAGTGCATGGAGCACGGCGTCCTCGCCGGCTATCCGATGGTCAACCTGGCGGCGGAACTCTACGACGGTTCCTACCACGAGGTCGACTCCAACGAAATTTCCTTCAAACTCGCCGCGCGGCTTGCGTATAACGCCGGTCTGCCGCTCGCGAAACCCGTCCTGCTCGAGCCGATCGGGACGCTTCGCGTCGTGATCCCCGCCGATTACGTCGGCGACGTCTACGGCGATCTGCCGAAGCGCCGCGGCCGCATCATGGGGACCGAGACCGCCGAAAAGAACGGTTATCAGGTCGTCGTGGCGGAAGTGCCGAAAGCCGAAATGACCGATTACGTGATCTCGCTCCGCGCCATGACGCAGGGCAGGGGACGCTTCGACTACGAGGTCGTTCGCTACGAAGAGGTCCCGGGTCCCATCGCGCAGAAGATCATCGACGAGGCAAAGAAGAACGCCGAATAAACCCGCCGGGCGTTTTCGGGGACTGTCGCGCCGCGACCGAGAGGTTTTCCTCTCCTCGGGCGCGTCGGTCCCCGCGCCTGTTTTGACAACGTGAAGAAGGAAGCACCATGAGCAGAAAGAAAAAGGACCGGGCGGACGTGCCGCCCGCCGCGGGAGAGGGCGTCTCGCCCTCGACGGCGGAACCGAAAAAAAAGAAAAAAAAGCGCCGTTGGCACTTCGGCGACCGATACGAGGGAAGACGGCTGCGTACCCTCGCGCCCATGCAGTACGTGATCCCCTACATCATGAAGGTCCGCGCCGACGCCCAGAATCACTTTGAGGACCGGATCGACATGGATATCCTCGACGCCTACTGCGCCAAAAAGCAGGCGGAAGGACTCACCGGCTTCGGCGCTCTGCACGCCATTCTCGCCGCCTACGTCCGCACGATCTCCGAGCGTCCCGGCGTCAATCGCTTCGTTGCGGGACAGCACGTCTACGCCCGGAAGAACATCGTCGCGAACATGACCATCAAGAAGCGGATGGGGTTGGATTGTCCCGACACGGTGATCAAGGTGATCTTCGATCCCGCCGACACCGCCGACGACGTCTACCGCAAGTTCAAAGAGGTCGCCGACAAGGCGACGGCGGACGATACCGACTTCGACAACACGGCGGGCTTTCTCCGCCATATCCCCGGGCTGATCCTGCGCGGGGTGATCGGTTTTCTCCGGTTCCTTGACTATTTCGGGCTCCTGCCGCGGTTCCTGATCAAAGTCAGCCCGTTCCACGGCTCGCTTGTCATAACCAGTATGGGGTCGCTCGGGATCAACGCGATCTACCATCATCTCTACGATTTCGGCAACATCCCCCTCTTTTTCGCCTACGGGAAGAAGTACACCGTCAACGAACTGCAACCCGACGGAACGGTCGTTGCCCGTCGCTTCGTCGACCTGCGCGCCGTGACCGACGAGCGGATCTGCGACGGGTATTACTACGCCTCTGCGTTCAAGATCCTGCAGCGGTATCTGGCGCACCCCGATCTGCTCGACAAAGCGCCCGAGACGGTCAAAGAGGATATCGACTGATCCCCCGAAAAACCCTTGACAAAGCAAACGCGCCGCACTATAATATACTTGTATAGACATTTCACTCGGCGTCTTCGCCGGGAATTCTCAAGAAAGCGGTCGGTAAGATGAGAAAAGTTTTCACCATACTTCTTGTCCTGTTCCCGTTCTTAAACCAGTTCGGGCTCCCGGTGCAGGTACCGGTGCTGACGTCGCATTTCTCGATCGGCTATCTCGTCCTGCTCCCGTTCGCCCTTCTCTTCTGCCTGCTCAAAACGCCGACCGAGGGGATCTTCCGCCTGAGGACCTACGGCTTCTCCGGCTACGTCCTGTTCCTGCTCGCCGCCGCGTTCTCCGCCGTGATGGCGCGCGGACGGTTCTACTACTCCGGGCGGGACAAACTGCTGGATCTCGGGATCCTGATCCTCTTCTGGATCATCGTTCTCTACGCCTCCCGCGACGTCTTCAACGTCCGGTTCGGCATGACCTGCTACGCGGGGCTCGCCCTGGTCTTCTCGATCTACTTCATTCTGCAGTTTGTTGTCTTCCAGATCAAGGGGATCTACCTGCCGACCATCTTCCGTGAGAGTTACGTTTTCGGCGGCTCCTACGTCGACGCTTTCCGCGCCACCGGGACGCCCACCTCGCTCTTCACGACGACGTCGGGTTACGCGCTCTTCTGCCTGCCCGCCGTCGCGTATCTGCTCCTGTGGGATCGGATCGGCTTCAACGGTACCGAGTTCATCGTCGCGGTCGTCGTCTCGGCGGGTCTGGTGCTGACCAAGAGCGTGCCGATCATTATCGCTTTGACGATGCTGTGGGGCATTTACGTCCTCTTCATTCTGGTTTACTTCATCGTTCACCCCTACGACGGGATGTACCGTTTCACACATCAGAGACCGTCCCGGATCGTATTGCAGATCGTTTTCCCGCTTCTCGTCGCCGGCGGCGGCGCCGCGGTTCTCTTTACCGGCGGGCGCTTTGCCAAACTGATCGACGGGATCAAGGGAATGATCCGCGATCCCGCCCTGACCGCCGGATTTGAGGCGTCGGGACAGGCGGGGAACCGCGGCGGCTTCGTCCGGCTCTTCGGATGCGGCGCCGGGAACGTCAAGAAGTTCCTCGAGGTCTGCGGCGTCGCGATCCCCGACAAGATGGGCGCGATCGGGTACGTTTACCTCGCGGGCGGGCTTCTCGGTCTGATCCTCTTCCTCGGCTCGCTGGTCTCGATCCTTTCGACGCGGAAAGGAAAGTTCGGGTTCGCCATGGCGGCGCTCTCGCTGTTTGCCGCGGTGTTCGGGAACATCGTGTTCCTCGACATCTCGGTCTTCTGGCTGATGCTCGCCTTCACGGCAAACGACAACAACGAGATGTCCTTCCGCAAGTTCCTGCGTCTGAGATCATAAAAAAGAAAAGCGCCGGACGGCAATTCGCCGTCCGGCTTTTTTTATTGCTTTTTTCAGCGGAAACGAGAGCGGTACGTCCGGGGCTCCTCTTCGTTCTTCTTGTTCGGCAGCGCGCCGAACAGACGGAGCAGGAAGTATCCCGCGACGAAGAACACGGCGTAGAGGACTGAAAAGATCATGATCGAAAGGAACAGCGACGCCGCGCCCGAAATCTTGAGTTTTCCCGCCGCGACGAAGACGATTAGAAACGCGGCGAGCAGGGTGGCGTAGTGGATCAGGATCCGCAGCGCGATATGCAGTTTCGGATAGGCGAGCAGGCGGTTCGCCAGAGCGACCAGCAGTGAGAAAAGCAGGATCAGAAGGAACTGGCGAAGGTTGATCGCCGGGTCGAGCAGCGTTTCGTCCCCGTTATTGACGATCGCGGCGATGAAGTAGAAGAAGACCGAGATCAGGGTGCAGATCACGCAGGACGAGACCAGGATCTTCCTGACGAACTCTTTTGCGGTCATAGAGCGTCCTCTCGTTCGTTTTTTATCGCTACTATGATACCATATTGCGGACGGGATTGCAAGCCGCTTTCCGAAATCCGCGCATTTTTTATTTTATTCACGCGAAATTCATTCGGAATTCATTGACAAACGGCGAATATAAATGTATAATAAAGTGTATTGAATGAATAAGATCGGCGTAATGCGCCGGTCGACGGGATAAGAAAGGAACTCCGCGGGTATGGCACAGGAAAAAGCGATCACGAGAAGAGAGGCGAGAGAGGCGATCGTATCGGTCCTCTTTTCGTACGAATATACGCCCGAAAAGTCGGCGGAAGAACTGGAAAAAGAGCGCGTCCGCGATCTCGGCGGGCGCGAGGATCCGTATATTACCGAGGCGGTCGGCGGCGTGCTTGCGAACCTGACGGAGATCGACGGTCTGATCGAACGGTCGGCTGTCGGATGGGCGCTCGGGCGCATTTCGCGCGTCTCGCGCGCGATCCTGCGGCTCGCTTGCTTCGAGATGCTGTTCCGTCCGGAGATCCCGACGCTGGTCTCGCTCGACGAGGCGGTCGAACTCTCGAAGATCTACGACGACGAGAACGCCTATTCCTTCGTCAACGGCGTCCTGAACCGAGCGATGAAGTCGGACGAGGTCGCCCGCGTCGCCAGGGGTTGACGAAATGAAAGAGATCTGCTTTATCGGCTTCGATACAAGCAACTACACCACGTCCGCCGCCGTCGTCGACGGGGAAGACCGCGTGATCGCCAACCTGAAGCAGCCGCTGACGGTATCGCAGGGCGAACACGGTCTGCGTCAGTCGGACGCCGTCTTTCAGCACGTGAAGAATCTGCCGGATCTGTCCGCGCGCCTCGCTCCGTACCTCGAAGGTCGGGAGGTGCTCGCCGTCGGCGTTTCCGAACGCCCCCGCGACCGTGACGGGTCGTATATGCCGTGTTTCCTTGCGGGCCTTGCGGCGGCGAACGCCGCGGCGGCGGTCTCGGGCTTGCCGCTCTACCGTTTTTCGCACCAGTCGGGGCACCTTTCCGCGGCGATGGTCTCGTCGCGCCGCTTCGACCTCTACGACCGTCCCTTCTACGCCTACCACGTTTCGGGCGGAACCACCGAACTGCTCGCCGCCGAGCCGACAGAAAACGGCTTCGCGACCGAGATCGTCGGCGGGACGCGCGACCTCAACGCCGGGCAGGTGATCGACCGGATCGGCGTCTCGCTCGGCGTACCGTTCCCCGCGGGACCGGGTCTTGAACAACTGGCGCTCGGCTATACGGGGAAGATCCCGCACAGAAAACCCGCCGTCAGGGACGGCTTCGTCAACCTCTCGGGGCTTGAAAACCTCGCGAACGACCTCTATCAGAAGACGAACGATCCGAAACAGGTCGCCGCCTTCGTGTTCGCCCACCTGTCCGAGGCGATCGTGACCATGACCGCGCAGGTTTTTGAGAAATACGGCCCGCGCGATCTGCTCTGCGCCGGGGGCGTCATGAGTTCGACCATTCTGCGCCGCGCGATCTCGGAGCGGTTTGCCGCCTCGTTTGCCGAACCGGCGCTCTCCGCCGACAACGCCGTCGGGATCGCAGCGCTTGCCGCCCGCGCCTACAAACGCGACGGGGGAAAGGAGACGCCGTGAACCAGCAGTTCTTCGACATTCCCCCCGTAACGCCGAAAAACGACGTGCTTTCGGTCTCGCAACTGAACCAATACGTCAAGACGCTGCTTGAGGGCGACGACGTTCTGCAGTCGGTATCGGTGCGCGGCGAGATTTCCAACTTCTCGCAACCCAAATCGGGGCACCTCTATTTCTCGCTCAAAGACGGCGACGGACTGATCCGCTGCGTGATGTTCCGCTCGCGGGCGCAGAGCGTGAAATTCCCGCTCTCCGACGGGCTTTCGGTGATCGCGCGCGGATACGTGACGCTCTACCCGAAGAACGGCGAATACCAACTCTACGTCGACGCTCTGTCGCGCGACGGCGTCGGCTCGCTCTGGCTGGCGTACGAGGCGCTCCGCGCGAAACTCGACGGGGAAGGACTGTTTGCCCCCGAACGCAAGAAGCCCGTTCCGGAATATCCGAAAAAGATCGGGATCGTCACGCATCATCAAACGGCCTTCATGAAATGTTACTCTTTCCGCGATCTCCATACCTGATTCGGTAGAAAAAAAGACCACATCCGGAAAAAGGAAATAAATCTGCTTTTCAGCGAAAAAAATGAAATAAA